>JADFIX010000894.1 GCA_022566435.1 Planctomycetota bacterium | reverse complement strand
CCCGCGGCGGGCCTCGCCGAACCTCAGCGAAACTCAGCCGGCGCCCGTCACGATGCCACGGTCATCGCGTCCAGATCGGTGGAAGCGGCCTCCCAGTCGGCGAGGTTGATCTCCAGTTCCGCCTGGCAGGCGGATTTCTCTTCGGAACACGACACTTCGCGCGGTGGAGCGTGATTCGGACAGTGAGCAGACCCACAACCGCAAATTCGGTTGGCATACCGTCACAAGATGCGTCCCCGATGAACACGAATCTCGACGAATGCCAACGCTTGATGAAGCGTGCCATTAAACTGGCCCAAAAAGGTCGGGGACGCGTCGAACCCAACCCCATGGTCGGGTGCGTGATCGCCCGAAACGATCGCGTCATCGGAGAAGGCTGGCATCGCCGATTCGCCGGACTTCATGCCGAAATCGAAGCGCTGAAGGCCTGTACGCAAAGTCCAAAAGGGGCGACAGCCTACGTTTCGTTGGAACCCTGCTGCCACGTCGGCAAGACGCCACCCTGCACGGACGCACTGATTCAGGCCGGCATTCGCCGCGTCGTCGTGGCAGTACGTGATCCTCAAATTCATACAAAGCGCCACGGTGTGACCGTACTTCGCCGTGCCGGCATAGATGTCGATATCGGCACCGAAGCGGTCGCCGCCGCCGAACTTCTCGCGCCCTATCTAACAAGAGCCTGCCTGCACCGGCCGTATGTCATCGCCAAATGGGCTCAGAGCCTCGATGGAAAACTATCGACAAGCAGTGGTGATTCTCGCTGGATATCGAACGAATGGTCACGCCGGTTGGTCCACAAAGTTCGCGCCCGGGTCGATGCGATTCTGGTCGGCTCTCAGACAGCAATCGCCGACGACCCTCGTCTCACCGCCAGAAACGTAACACGACAACGTCGTGCCATGCGGATCGTTCTGGATACGCGTCTTCGCTTGCCCCTACGTTGCCGGCTCGTCGAGACGGCCCGTGAGATTCCCACGTTGATCTTCACTGCCGCAAAATGCGCGAGATCGCCAAAGGCGAATCGCCTAAAGGCCCGCGGCGTGCAGGTAGAGTCCTGTCGAACGAAAGGCGGCCGGATCGCCCCCAAAGCGATGCTATCGCGGCTCGCGCAGCTCGATGTCACGAATCTTCTCGTCGAAGGGGGACCGACCATCTTGACGACATTCTTCGAGAATGGCGTCGTGGACGAGGCTCATGTCTTCACTTCACCCATGCTGATCGGCGGCCGAAACGCGCCGAGTGCGATCGGAGGACGCGGTGCGTCGGCCATATCCAGTGCACTTCGCCCTCGGTGGATCAAGATCCGCCGATGTGGCGACGACACGTTGTCTGTCGTGCGTTTCACCGATCCACCGCTGACGCCGCGCAGGAGTTCGAAGAGTCTTCGGAAGATCCCGTAAGCGCGGGAAGTCCCTCCTCGTAACCGTGCAATTCCGACGATTCCGGTCGTCGCCGACGATACTCAAACGGTTTGTTCGCGAGCAAAAATGGCCGCCGTTGCGAAACGCTTATCAAAAGGCCCAACGCGATGAAATTCGTGAAAAGGCCGCTGCCGCCGTAAGAAACGAATGGCAGGCTCATCCCGGTGATGGGCATCAGGCCCACCGACATGCCGACATTGATGATCACCTGGGTCGTGATCATCACCACCACTCCGACCGCAAGCAACCGGGCGAATGGGTCGGCCGTCACCGACGCGACACGAACGCCGGCAATGACAATGACCGCGTAGCAACCCAGCACCAGCACACAACCGGCAAAGCCCCATTGCTGGCCGATGACGGCCATGATGAAATCATTGTGCCGGTCCGGCAACCGACCGTGCTGCACGTACGTCCCATTTCCCCAGCCGTAGCCGAGCAGACCTCCGCTGCCGATCGCGTTCTTGGAATGTACCAGCTGTAGACCGGAGCTTGCGGCCCATTCAATAGCCTCACGTTTGGTCGCGAGGAACTTGTAGCGCTCAGGGCTTTCGATGATCGCCCGTCGAACGGATTCGGATTGCATCAGCACCGCGGAAACACGAAGTTGCTGGTAGGGTTTGATTGCCTCCCAACAAAACGGCGCCGCCGCCAAACCAATCATGGCAATCATCAACAGGTGCTGTATTTTGGCGCCGGCGAGCAGGAGCATGGAGAACAACACCGGAACAAGCAGTAGCACGGTTCCCAAGTCCGGTTCTAGAAGAATCAGAGTCAGCGGCACCACGGAAATCAAGAACGGCCAGATCAGGCCGCCCACTCGCCGGTAGTTCTTGCGATAGCGCAAGTACCACGCCAACGCCATCAGGTAAGCAACCTTCATGAACTCCGACGGTTGAAGCTGAAAACCCGGCAGGCGAATCCAGCGATA
>JADFIX010000040.1:4280-11666 GCA_022566435.1 Planctomycetota bacterium | reverse complement strand
GGCCGCCATGCATAGACTCGAACACGCCGTCATATTTTCGTTCGTACGGGACAGTCGTTTTGCATAGGCCGAGATCGAACTCGTCAAACCGCATCTTGAGTGTCTCCACGATCGGAATGCGGTTGATTCGTTCCAGAATAGCCTGCTGGATTTCCGGGTTCAGCATATCGTGCCCCTGGGTATCACGGCGCCGTTCTCTCCGTTGTCTTGTGAAAATATAACGACACGGCGCAAGGATGCGAGGGCGTTCGAACATGGGATGCCGAGGGCATCTACAATGCGGCCGCTGCGGCGGGGCGGTTGTGAATCGGCGTCTGAAGCTCGCGTCGGGATTGCAGCCAATCTCGCAGAAGATCAATCTCGACCGGGTGATTACCCAACATCGACACTTCGATCGCCGCGGCGGCGCTGCCCAGATAGGCTGCCTGCATGAGGGAGTCACCGGCCGTGAGGCTTAAAGTCGCCGCCGCCAGCAAGGCGTCGCCGCAGCCGAGGCGGTCGATGGCGTGGTCCGCAAGGGACGGCAACTGCTCGCTCTTGAGTCGACCGGCCCATTCCGGGGACGATCGGTCCTGCGAGCGCCGCTCGAATACCACCAAGCCTCGCTTTTCCAAGGTAATGAAGAGGTGCCGGGCCTGGGTCTCTTGGAGAAGTCTCCACGCAGCTGCCGACAAGCCTGAGTCATGGTCGTTCAGCATGGCTCGGGCCTCTCGCTCCGTCGGGCACAGCAGGTCGGCAAAACGAAAGGAGAGCAGGCTCGCCCGGCCGCCGCTGATGTCGGCGCTGATGAACTTCACGTTTTGTCGTAGTGTGGGTAAGACTCGCTCGAGAAGGCTGCCGGTCAGCATGCCGTATCCGAAATCGCAAAAAATGACGGCGTCGGCGATTTTCGATTGCTGTTCGAGGATCAGGGCCGCTTGTTTTTCCGCGACGGAATCGAGCGGCAACCGCTGTGCGCAATCCACTTTGAAAACCTTGGTCTCATCGACCAGGAATCTCGTTTTGAGGGCCAAGGCAGGACGCGATTTAATGAGATGAGTCTCCACGCCCTCGCCGTGTAGGAGGTGTTCGGCATGCACCGTTTGATCGTCGTCGGCACCCGCGCTCAGAAGGAATGGGTGTGCGCCAAGCGCGGCGATGTGCCGCGCGACGATGGCCGCTCCGCCCACATAGGTTCGCTCGTCCCGTTGGGCCAGGCTGATCACCGGGGATTCGCTGGCAATGCCCATCGCATCGCACTGGACATAGCGATCCATCACGATGTCGCCGACGACCAGCACGCGCAAGTCGCGAAAATGCCGCAGCGATTCTTCAAGGGGTGATAGGCTGATATCGTGCCGCTTGCATGCCAGATTGACGCGGCTGGACTCGGTCTCCGAGGTCTGCGGGATACGCTCGATTAGCTTGGTCGAGCTGAACACAATTTCCCCGCTGGAGAAGATGATTCGACCGCCGTGATGCTCGACGACTTTTTTTTCCGCCAAGAATCCGGGGTCATGAGAGCGTTCATACTCGCGGCCCTTGACGTAGATGTCGGGTTTGACGAGCGCCAGGACCGCCTCGGCGGTGGGCTCGGACGTGACATGAACGAAATCGACGAAGACGAGTGCCGCGAGGTTTTCCGCACGAAGCTCCTGTGGAATGTACGGACGCTCGTTTCCCTTGGTGATGTCACAATCGCCGGTCACCGAAACCACGAGCACGTCGCCTTGCTTTCGAGCGAATTCCAGATAGCGGATGTGTCCCGGATGAACAATGTCGAAGCAACCGTGACATTGCACGACGGTCTTTCCCGCTTTACGGGCGCGGGTGACGGCATCTTGTAGCTCTGAATCGGAAACGATTTTCTTTTGAAAGTCTGGCGGCATTCGGGCTCCCTCGAAGTTGCAATCCGTGCGACGAAAAATCGGTTTTCGAGGTTGATATCGGCATATCCCGGGCGATCGGCACACCGATTCTCTTTTCATACAAGCGAAAGCCCCAGTTGCAATGTCGGGCGTAGTCCCTACGATTCCGCCACAATTGCCCCCACCCGCATGAGGGGGCAACGTTGTTTCGGACGAGGTCGACCGTGGTGCGGCGGTTCCGCTTCGTCTCCGTTAGCGGCGAGGGTCCGCTTTGCGAGTCCGTTATGGGTTTTCCCTGGACGCTTCAGCGATACATTTTTCGGGAGATGGGAAGGACTTTTCTCCTGACTGCGATCACCCTGACCGGCGTGTTGGGGCTCGGCGGTGGCGTGCTGAACATGATCAAGCTCGGTGACGTCACCACCGGGCAGCTTGTCCGCTTGATGTGTCTTGTCGTGCCGATTGCCGCCGCCCTGACGCTCCCGATCGCCGCACTCTTCAGTGCGGCGGCGACATACGGCCGGCTCAGCGCGGACAACGAGTTCGTCGCCTGCCGTAGCAGCGGGATCAACATGCACCTTCTGTTCTTGCCCACGGTGGTCCTGAGCCTTCTATCAGCCATTGTGACTTTTGCCTTGATTAACTTCGTCATTCCTCGAATGGTGCGGAATCTGAACGAGTTTGTCGGTGCCGACGTCGGCACCCTTATCCAGCGGCGGCTCAGCCGCCCGCGAGGCCTCACGCTGAACAGTAAGTTCCGCATTCATGCCGAAAGAAGCGAGGTGGATCCTGAAAACGCCAATCGTATCATTCTTCATCGCGTGTCGTTCATCAAAACCGCCGGCGAAGAGTGGGCGGTCGTCGGTGCCGCGCAACAAGTTCAGCTAGACTTCGAGCGGCGCGGTCAGGGCTATCGGGCGGCCGCCACGCTGTACGATGTCACTGCGTTCGATCGTGAAAAAGGCCAGTTTTTCCAGCAGGGAATCCAAACACTTTTTTCCGACCAAATCCCTCTGTCCGTCCCCGAGGAAATCAAGTTCCTGACGTTAGGCGGATTGTTCTATTTTCGTGGGCGACCCACGGAATGGCGTGAAGTGCAGACGGCCATGAACGATCTCCGCATGGTCGTGGGCAGACGGTTGATCTACGACGACCTTTGGGATGAATGGAGGCCCGATGAGGCGCAGATTCTGACCGATGAGGGCGTTCGATACGAATTTCGTTCGAAATCCCATGCGCGTATCGCGGGCGACGGCGGGATCGAACTTTTCGACGTCCAAGCGACGGAGACCGGGAGGCGAGGCGAGCGCCGGTATCGGGCGGCGCGAGGTCTGATGGAGGTCAAACGCGGAAGCCACATCGACGAATGTCGGATCGAGGTGGAATTGTTCGATGTCGAAGTCGGCGAGTCGGCCCGGAAGGTGATGCGCGCGAGGAAAAAACTGAACGGCGTACCGCTCCGAAAAGAACAAATCGATCGTATCGAGTCTCTGTCGCATGCCGATCTGACGCGAATCGCCGGCGAGGATGAAATCGGAGGGCCCCTGCGAATGGCCGACCGAAGAGTCGATGAGGCGATCGCGGAGACGGGTCGTCGGATCGCCGCCACGATCAGCGAACGATTTGCGTTCAGCGTCAGCGTGTTCGTGTTGGTGATTCTGGGTGCGGCGCTGGGCATCATCTTTCGCGGAACGGATACGGTGACCGCGTTCGGCGTTAGTTTCGTCCCTTCCCTGCTCGTGATCATCACGATCGTCATGGGCAAACAGATGGCGTACAACGCCACGACACCGGTGCTCGGGCTATTGGTGATGTGGAGCGGCATCGCCTTGGTGGCCGCCCTGGACGCATGGACTTTGACTAGGGTCTTGAGGAGATGAGTCGGATCGGAAAGTCATGTTGACCATTCTCGATCGCTACATTCTTCGCTCGTTGTTGATCAATTACCTGATCGCGATCGGGACCATGATCAGCCTCTACGTCGTGCTCGACCTTTTTGTCAACATGGACGAATTCACCGAGCAGGGCTACCCCGTGCCGACGGTGATCAAGAACGTCATCAGTTACTACGCGCCCAACGTACTTCTCTACTATGCCCAGCTCTCCGGGGTCATTACGCTGTTCGCCTGTATGGCCTCGCTGGCAAGAATGCGCAGACTCAATGAACTGACCGCGATTCTCGCCTCAGGCGTGAGTCTTTATCGAGTGGCCGCACCGATCGTCGCTTTCGGCCTCGCCACCACGGGCGTTCTTATCCTCGATACGGAAATCTTGATTCCGGGTGTCGCTCATTTGCTTTCGCGCGACCACGATGACGCGGATGGGAACAAGGCGTATGAGGCTTTGTTTCTACGTGATCAAAACGGCGCGCTGCTGTCCGCCGGTCAGTTTCATCCGACTCGTCACGATCTCAAAAAGATGCTTGTTTTGCAGTGCGACGAATCGGGATCGGTCGCCAGTATTCTGGAGGCCGATCACGCCACGTGGGAGCCGCCGACGACGTTGAGGCCGATGGGACGGTGGGTCTTGGAAAGAGGCCTTCAGCGCGTGCGGATCGTATGTGAGGATCAGCGCTTCGGACCGAGCGAGTGCGTGGAGGAGTCGTTTCCCCGGTATTACGAAACGGATTTGGGACCGGAAGAGATACAGCTCCGTCAGTCTGAAGGATGGCTGCGATTCCTCAGCCTCCGGCAGCTCCGCGAACTTCGCGACCGCGGAACGGCTGACACGCTGTCGGCACGTCAGACGAAACACAGCCGAATTGCGACGCCGATTGTGGCGATGGTTCTTCTTTTGCTGGGGCTGCCGTGTTTCCTGGATCGGTCGCCGGCCAACATTCTCTCTGATGCCGGGCGTTGTGTGGGTCTGTGCGGCTTGTGCTATGTCGTCACCTTTGTGGCGCAGAGTATTCGACCGGCGACGGAGTCCGCCCTTCCTGCGTGGATACCGATATTCATTTTCGCGACGGTGGCGATGGTGCTGATCGATCGAATTCGCACCTAGTGCCGTTTCCGATTCCGGGTGTCGTTTCTTTGGCACTCGTCCTCCTCACCGCCGGCACCCTCCTCATCCGCCGCCCGAGAACGGTTTTCCCGTAGGGTGCCCGGCGGCATAGCACCTACGGTCATCGCGGTCCGTCGTCGCGAGATCGACGAGCCGGACGCCGTCGAAATCGCCCTCGATCAACCACCGCCTTCGGGCGAGATCACCCGTTTCAGCTTCGACGACGGTGAGGTGGTCAACATTGTCGAGTTCGCCGACTTCCAGATCGGCCAGGCCGCTTGCTGTCTCATTGACGGCAGTTGCCAGAACCTCACGGAAGAAGCCTGCAACAGCCTCACCGGCGCGGTCTTTCGCGGCGGTGGGACGTCATGTCTGGGTGACAACGACAGCAGCGGCGAAGACGACGCTTGCGACGACCTGTTCCTCATTCCGACCGTCTCCGATTGGGGTGTCGTTTTTTTGACAACCGCACTCTTCACCGCCGGCACCATCCTCATCCGCCGCCCGAGAACCGTTTTCGCCGGAACACAATCACGCACGAGCCCTGACAGGCTTTCAGGGTCGAGGTGGTTGGGGGGGCGATCCTATCCGGGGGCGGCGTCCGCTTCCGGCGGACTTGCCCCCGGCTACTTTCTGGCAGGCCTTCAGCCTGCGACCCCCTCCGGCGGACCTGTCCCCGGCTACTGTCTGTCAGCGCTTTAGCCTGAAAGGCTGCCCTATTCGAATTGCACGATCAGCGTCTTTGCGTGATCCGGGTCCATGGCAAAATCGGCGGGGAGTTTGGGGGCTTGGAGCCCACGGAACTTGCGGCGACCGGCCCCCTGCCGCATGGACTGACGCAAATCCGGCACGCGCGAACGCCGGTGGTTCGTCGAGAGAATCAGCACGCCGTTCGGACGCAGCAGGGCAATCACGCCGCGAAGAAGGTCGGGGAGATCTCGCGTGATGGAAAAAGACCGCCCGCGCTTCCGCCCGTGTGCGAAACTAGGCGGGTCGACGACGATCACGTCGAATGACTGATCTTCACGTCGCGCACGCTTGAGATAGTCAGTCACGTCCGCTGTGATAAACGAATGACCGTCCAGCGGCAGATGATTGGCCGCGAAATTCTCTCGTCCCCAATCCAATGTCTTGCCGGAAAGATCGACGCTGACAGTCGACGCGGCGCCACCGGCGGCCGCAGCGACCGAAAAACTGCAAGTGTACGCAAAGAGATTGAGCACGTCCTTGCCGCCGGCAAGTTTGCGTATCGTACTTCGATTGTCGCGCTGATCCGGAAAAAACCCGGCCGAAGACCCATCGTACGGGCGCACCACATAGTTGAGTCCCCGTTCGCGAATCTTGATGGCCGGCGGTGTTTCTTGTCCGACCAAAGGTCGAGGTGAGAAATGGCTGGTGACCTGATCGTCGTCCATCGCGGCGCGGTTTCGGGCGAATTGCTTTACGTAGACACCGCGCAGACCAAGCGTCTTCTGATACCAACTGGCCGCCGGACGCAAGAGCGTTTTCAGCCCTGGACGATCGTCGGACGCCTGCAGCACAACCACCTCCCCGAATCGCTCGGCGATCAATCCGTTGACCGCTTCGGCGTCGCCGGACAACAGGCGGTAGGCATCGGTTTCATTGCGGTCGATGAGGGGGAGCCTGCGTGTCAGGGCGGCTGCCAAACGGCGAGTGATATCGACCTTTCCGCCCACGACGGATGAAAACGACGGCGGTGTCTTGGACTTCACCGTGATACTCGCGTCTCTTCCCGGATGGACGAACCGAATCTCCGCCAAGTGGAAACAGGTGGATTCGGGATTGGGTTTGCGATGACTTTGCCCGGTGGGGCGATCGCCAATCGGCTGCATTCTGACAGCGCGAAGTTGCGCCCGAAGTGCGTGCGTGGTGGCGATCGACGTCTGACAACGTACCAGCGAAGTTCTCTCGCCGCGGCTCACCAGCCGAACGACGGTGCGCGCTCGGTCGCCTAGCGGTGGGCTGGGGTTTTCGCCATCTGATTTGGGTACGCCTCGCCGAAAGTAGCCTTTCGAATCGGTAGGCCGGCGACCTTGAGACGAGCCGTGTGCCACGTCGATGCTTGTCACTTGTCGCTTGGGCGTACCGCGCACCAGCACGTCGAACTGCTGCACGATCCGATGTGACTTGAGGGCAGTGCGAATCGTCCGTGCCGTGAGTTCGTTCTTGGCGAACAGTAGGACGCCGGATTCGAATCGACTCAAACGGTTGACCGGATGAAGGGCACCGCTGCGGCCTTTCAGGCTCATCAAGATCTCGGCCACGCCGTTTGCGTGACCCTCGGCCGAGCCCCCCACGTCCACGCCGGACGGCTTGGAAACCGCCAGGAAAATGTCGTCCTCGAATAGGACCGGTATTAGCTTGTCAACAAGTCGCGTCGACTTCATGTATTCCATCCATCGGGCCCATCGTGCGGGCCTCAGACCGCGCCCGTGCGATTTCACCAGAACGTTGTCCGTGTACGTCCTCGGAGGGCGCGGGACACATCATAACGCCCGAGAATCGCGACGCGAGC
>JADFIX010000040.1:0-4270 GCA_022566435.1 Planctomycetota bacterium | reverse complement strand
CTATACTTTATCGGAAATTGCAAACGGCGGACAATCAACCGAAAACGTTGTAGAGAGACCGGCCGATGGAGTTCGGATGAAAAGACGCTGACGGGCTCCTAGAATAATGCGGACGTGCGGGGTTTTCGCACCTTGCACGACGGCCCTGTCGAAGAGGCGATAAGAGTGTATCGTAATCTCTAGATGAAGGGCCGGGGCTTGGCGTGGCCGACTAAGAGACGGCCTTTCGGCAACTCGCGTGAACGTGGCGGATAGTGAAACCGGGTGAACCAGACTATGGATTGGACCACACTGCGTGACGAATTTCCGATTACGCGGAATTACAACTTCCTGAATCATGCGACCGTGGCACCGCTGAGCAAGAGGGCGGCGGACAGAATGCGGCAATACGTCGATCACGCCGAGCAGAATTCCTACCTTCGCGGCGGCTTTTTCAAGAAGGTGGAACAGGTGCGCGGGATGGTCGGTTCGTTGATGAACGCCAATCCTGACGAGGTGGCGTTCACCAAGGGGACCAGCGAGGGTCTCAGCTTCGTCGCCAACGGCTTGACTTGGCAGAACGGCGACAACATCGTCACCTGCAATGCCGAGTTCGGTGCGAATATCTATCCCTGGGAGGCGCTCCGCCCGCGCGGCGTACAGATTCGACAGGTATTGGAAGAAGACGGTCGCATCCCGCTCGAGCGGCTATTCGAATTGATCAACAGCCGAACGCGTTTGGTCACGATTTCTTCCGTCCAGTTTGCCAGCGGATTTCGCACGGACCTGGCGACGCTCGGAGAATACTGCCAGAGCAAGGGCGTCTTTCTTTGTGTGGACGCCATTCAATCGCTGGGTGCCTTTCCGATCGACGTCAAGGCGATGAAGATCGACTTCATGGCCGCCGACGGGCACAAGTGGCTGTGCGCTCCGGAGGGTTGCGGCCTCTTCTACGTGCGCAAGGAATTGCAAGGACATCTGCGTCCCACCAGCATCGGCTGGATGTCGATGAAGTGTGCCCTGGACTACGGCCGGGCCCAGTTCGAGTTCTTCGATGACATTCGCCGCTTCGACAGCGGCAGTTACAACCTGATGGGCATCTATGCCCTCGGCGGGGCCATCGAGATGTTCCTGGAGATCGGCATCGAGCACATTGCCGCTCGGGTCATGTCGTTGACCGACCGGCTGGTGGCCGGAGTGCGCGACAAGGGATACCGCGTGGTCAGCTCCCGACAGGCCGGCGAGGGAAGCGGGATCGTGGCCCTGATTTCCGACTCCCACGACCACGGAGAGATCCAGCGCCACCTGCAGGCTGAGCATCGCATCGTCATCGCCGTGCGCAACGGTCGCTTGCGCATCAGCCCGCACATCTACAACACGATCAAGGAAATCGATCGTCTAATCGAGGTTCTGCCGACCAACTGAATCGGCGCCCGGTGCCACTGGTGGCTTGCCCACCAGTGTTTCGGCCTGTGATTCACCGTCATGCATTCCTGTGTCAGGGCCTATTGTGCTCCGTCATCGGGCTCGTAGCATTGTGGGTGCTGAGCATGCGTCTGCCACTGCACTGGTGGACAAGCCACCAGTGGCACCCGGCGTCATCGGGCTCGTAGGATTGTGGGTGCTGAGCATGCTTCTGCAACTGCACTGGTGGGCAAGCCACCAGTGGCACCCGGCGTCATCGGGCTCCTCACATTGTGGGTGCTGAGCCTGATTCAACCACTGCACTGGTGGGCAAGCCACCAGTGGCACCCGGCGCCCGTCTACACGTTGCCTGATCCACGCATAGCCCTATGATGGGAAGCAAGATCGCCCCACCCCGGCGAGCCGGAACCATCGAGGAGGTAGTGAATGGCTCACAGAATCGCTGATCGCGCTCAGGGGTTGCGTCAATCGGACATACGACGTTTCTCGGCTATCTGTGCGGCCATGAAGGGGATCAACCTGTCGCAGGGGGTCTGCGATCAGCCCGCCCCGGATGCGGTCAAACAGGCAGCCAAGGACGCCATCGACGCGGACCACGCCGTCTACACCAACCTAAGGGGGATCATCGAGCTTCGCCAAGCCATCGCCCGCAAGATGAAAGCGTTCAACGGCATTGTGGCTGATCCCGAGCGCGAGATCGCCGTCAACGTAGGCACGGCCGGCTCGTTCGCGTGCGTCTGCCTGGCGACGCTGAACCCCGGCGATGAGGTGGTGGTGTTCGCACCGTTCTATAGTTACCACGTCGGGATGATTCGTTTGATCGGTGCCGAGGTGCGTTTCGTCAACACCCATCCTCCTGCCTGGCAGTATGCCGACGCCGAGCTGGCGGCGGCGTTCACCGATCGCACGCGGATGATCCTGGTCAACACGCCGGCCAATCCCAGCGGCAAGGTGTTCGCCGAAACCGAACTGAAGCGGATCGCCGAGCTGGCCGACAAACACGATGCCTGGATCGTCACCGACGAGATCTACGAGTACATCACCCACGACAAACCGCACATCAGCGTCGGGAGGTTTCCAGAGGCAGCCCCACGTACGATCACCATCAGCGGAGGCTCAAAGACCTATGCGGTCACCGGTTGGCGTATCGGCTACACGGTCGGACCGGAAGAAGTGATCGACAAGGTCGCCTGCATCAACGATCTGCTGTACATCTGCGCCCCGGCCCCGTTGCAACACGGAATCGCGGCTGGGTTGGCCCTGCCGGATTCGTACTACGACGAGATGCGCGAGGATTACCGAACAAAACGCGATCTGATGGCCGACACGCTGCGCCAAATCGGTTTCCACCCCTACGTACCCGATGGCAGCTACTATATGCTCGCCGACTTCGGTGAGGGGCGCTATCGTGACGCGACGCACGCGGCCGAGTCCATCCTGGAGACGACCGGTGTCGCCACCGTGCCCGGCTCGGCGTTCTATCCGAATCCCGCCGACGGTGAGACGCAACTGCGTTTCTGCTACGCCAAGAAGATGCCCGAGCTGCAAGAAGCGTGCCGCCGGCTGCGAAAACTACCCAGCGGATCGAAGACCTGGTAGGAGCGATTCGCGGAGACGATGACATGACTCCTGATCTGTCGATCGAGTTCTGCGGCGTGAAGGCGCCGAACCCGTTCTGGTTGGCCTCAGCACCGCCGACCAACAGCGAATACCAGGTGCGGCGGGCCTTTGAAGCCGGTTGGGGTGGGGCGGTGTGGAAGACCATCGCCCATGAGCCCATCGTGAACACCGCATCACGCTACGGAGCGGTGGACTACGACGGCCGCAAGGTCATGGGGCTCAACAACATCGAGCTGATCACCGACCGAACGCTCGAGGTGAATCTACGCGAAATCGCCACCATTAAACGCGAGTTTCCGGGTCACGCCCTGTTCGTGTCGCTGATGGTCGAGAGCAAACGCGAGGCCTGGCATGACATCGTCAAGCGAACACAGGACACCGGCGCGGACGGGGTCGAGCTGAACTTCGGCTGTCCGCACGGCATGAGCGAACGCGGCATGGGGGCAGCGGTCGGCCAAGTGCCGGACTACACCCAGATGATCGTCGAATGGTGCAAGGAAGTGGCTACCGTTCCGGTGATGGTGAAGCTGACACCCAACATCACCGACGTTGGAGCCATTGGTCGAGCGGCCGCGAAGGGCGGAGCCGACGCCATCTCGCTGATCAACACGATCAACTCGATCATGGGCATTGATCTGGATACGTTGGCGCCGCAGCCTCAGGTACGCGGATACGGTTCGCACGGCGGCTATTGCGGACCCGCGGTCAAGCCCATCGCCCTGAACATGGTCAGCCAGATCGCGTCGGACCCGGAAATCGACCTGCCCATCAGCGGCATCGGTGGGATTCAAGCCTGGCAGGACGCGATCGAGTTCCTCTTGCTCGGTGCGGGCAGCGTGCAGGTGTGTACCGCGGTGATGCACTACGGATTCCGTCTGGTTCAGCAGCTCCTTGACGGCCTGGAAGGTTGGATGATCGAGAAGGGCCTTGAACGCATCACCGATTTCCAGGGCAAGAGCGTCGAGCGCATCGTCGACTGGGCCAAGCTCGACCTGAACTACAAGGTCGTAGCCGAGATCGACCAGGATCTGTGCATCAACTGCGGTTTGTGCTACATCGCCTGCGAGGATGGCTGCCACCAGTCGATCAACTGGACGAAGATGCCGGGCTTGCGACGCCTTTGCTGACACCGCGCCAGGAGGAGGTCCTGCAGCTGTCCGGCGCTGAGCACGGCCCGGTGCTGGTGTGGGGCGGCCCCGGGACGGGGCGCTGCTAGCCGAGACGCTGGAGCGCTCCCTCTCGCCAG
>JADFIX010000893.1 GCA_022566435.1 Planctomycetota bacterium | reverse complement strand
ATCCTGCACGCGGTAATCTCCCGGTACTGGAATTTTGCGGACCGCGTGCGAAAACTCTCGTTCGATGTAGATGAGCGACAATTCCCCCTCACTTTCGACGCGTGGCAGATACGGCTGAAGAAGCAGCGCCTCGCGAGGCAGTAACCGTGCGAGGTGCCGCTCCGCCGCGGACAAACCTTCGGCGTCCACGCGAAAGGGCAACGTCTCGCGAGCGGTGGCCCCGATGGCCGGTTTGAGAAAGGCCCGATCCCATCCCTGCTTCGCCAAAACCGTTTGTAGATCGACCAGGGTACCGGCGTGAAGCCAGACCGTTGGAATGGTCGGGGCTCCACGATTCGCGAGGTCGCGGAGGTAAGTCTTGTTCGTGTTCCACTCCACGACGGCCAGCGGATTGTAAAGAGGAATGACGGAATCAACGCGCCGTGCCCAGGCAAGAAACTCGTCGTGTCGATCCTGGTAGTCCCAGGTCGTACGAATCAGCGCCGCATCACACGCCGTCCAATCGAAACCTGGATCGTCCCACGCCGGATGGAAAAGCTCAACGCCCTTATCGCGGAACGCATCATGCAAGGGCAGATCATCGACTTCCCAGGCAGGTAGATTGGAACAAGTAACCAGCGCGATCTTCATCTCAAAGCGTCTCGCCGAGGTCCCCATCGTTCGGGTACTCCCGCAGGGTGGAGGACACTAATGATGTCGGGCGTACCGTGTGGGCGCTTAGTTCGGGCGGACCCGTCCCCCACCCTTGCTTCGCAAGAATGGGGCACCCACGCATGTGGGCAAGTCTCGCCAACTACGCATCGCGATCGATGATGCCCCGCAGCTTTTCCATTGAGATGTTGCCACCGCTAAGAACGAGCACGACCTTGGCACCGGCCAGTTGATCGCGGTATCGAATGGCAGCCGCAAGGGGCGCCGCCCCTGCGAGTTCGGCCACGTTACGTATGTGTTCCAGATAGAGCCGAGCGGCGTCCACCAGTTCATCTTCCGAGACCAGCACGAAATCATCGATACCGGTCTTGGAATGACAAATCATTCGAAGCGCGTTTTCTTGGGCCACCCTCGTCGCGATGCCCTCCGCTGCCGTTTCCATCTCAGCCTCGACGGGTCGACCGGCTTTCCACGATCGGTGGATCGCCGGAGCGCGTTCCGCTTGCACCGCAATGACCCGAACCTTCGGGTTGATCGTCTTAGCGACCAGGGAAACCGAGGCGGCACCGGAACCGGCACCGACCGGTACGATGATGACCTCTACATCCGGCAACGATTCCATGATCTCTAGCGTGTACGTCCCCACGCCGGCGATCAATTCCGGGTCGGTCGGGCCGATGAAGCGCGCACCGCCGGATGCCGCCGCACTTTGCGCCCATTCACGGGCCTCGTCAAAATCGCCACCTTGAAATACAACCTCCGCCCCAAGACGCCGAATCGCGGCGACCTTAGAGGGATTCGCCCCATCAGGCATGGCCACGCAAACACGGGTCCCCGTCACTTTCCCGGCGAAGGCGATGGATTGCCCGTGGTTGCCCGTGGATGCGGTGTAGAGCCCGACCTCTCGTTCGTGATCGGAGAGTGTGCTGGAAAGATTCACGCCACCGCGAACCTTGAACGCACCGACCGCGTGATGATTCTCGTGCTTCACGTAAATCTGCGCGCCTATCAACTCGCTTAGCGCGGCATACTCATGTAGCGGCGTCGGGTAGAGATGGCGATAGACGGACTCGCGCGCCGTCTCGACATCCGCGAACGTACATCCGGGCATTTGATCGGCCGGATTGTATGAAGTTGCGGTTGATGCACTCATAGCTATTGTACTCCGCTGCAGGACTTCAAGGCGTCACTCTAATGATCCAGCCCTGCCGACGACCGGGAATCGCACGGTTGAGCGGCCCCACCGGGTAGGCACTCGACGACCTTCGCAGCTCGCTGAACGAATCCGCCTTCGCAACTCGATCCTACCCGATTATCGAGTTCATTAGAAGAATTCCGGTCTCTCGCTGCCGGCGCGACAGTTCCCGATTTTGACAAATTGATCATCACGACCGCCAGGATAATGGCGATCGCGGCGATGAGGGCCCGCGTCGTCAAAGGCTCACTGAGAAAAACGGCCCCAAGAACAATGGCCACCAGCGGATTGACGTATGCGTAGGTGGCGACTCGTGACGCCGTTGTCACCCGCAGGAGCCAGAGGTAGCAACTGAATGCCAGGATGGATCCAAAAAGCGACAAGTAGACGATCGAGAGGATCGACTTGAGCGTCACGGACGAAACATCAAAACGCGACCATTCACCGCAGAACGTACCGAGTATCAGCAGTGCGATTCCAGCGGCGAGCATCTGCATCGATGCCCCGAGTA
>JADFIX010000892.1 GCA_022566435.1 Planctomycetota bacterium | reverse complement strand
CCTGAGTGGCGAGACCGACCGTCGCGGGCTGCAACGTTCGTTGCAGGTGTTGCTGGACAAGTATGTCGGACTACCCATGAAGCGATTCGAGCTGGCGACGGTGGTGGGCGAATTCACCGACGTAATCCGGAATCATCAGGTCTCGGTGCCGCGAGATTTGACCATGCTGCTGAAGGCGATGGGGACGATGTCGGGCGTGGTCACTCGGCTGGACCCGAACCTCGACATCGTCCAACTGCTCGCACCGCGCCTCAAGCAGGTTATAAAGCGAAAGCTCGCACCACAGGCCCTTGCCCGCGAGGCGGGCCTCGTCGGCTGGCAACTGCTAAACATCGCGCGACACGCACCGGGGCAGGTACGGGAAATGCTGCGACACCTTGCCGGTGGCCGCTGGCGCTTGCACATCCGCCACGAAAACGTCGACCAGCTCACGCAGGAGTTGGACCGATCCAGCAACCGGCTGGCGTTTTCCATCGTCATCGCGGCGATCATCGTCGGCAGTTCGGTGGTCATTAGTGCGGACACGACGTTGACACTCTTCAGCATCAAGATTCAACACCTCGGCGTGGGCGGGTATCTGATCGCCGGCGTGATGGGCCTGGGACTGAGCTGGGCGATCTTCCGAAGCGGCCGTTTGCATTGATGATTCGAGTTCTCAGGGCTGGAAGAAGCGACGTGAGACCGCTTTGCGGTCCTAGCAATTGAAGGCTGAGCGCGAGCGCATAGCGAGTGGGAAGGGATAGGGAGCGTGAAACGACTGAAGGGGACAGCGACCCGGGTCTTTCCCTTCGTGCTCCCTCTTCGGTCGCCCCTTCACGCTTCCTAATCGGTCGCGCTTCAGGGCTCCCTATCCGGTCCCCTCTTCACGCTTCCTAATCGGTCGCGCTTCAGTACCGCGAGCGTAAGCGACCGGCTCAACCTGGCCACTGATGACTGATGACTTCCCGCGACGTCATCAATGTCCCCCACCCTGCCGGAGTACCCGAAGGATGGGGCACCCGCGCGAGTTCTCGACTTCTTGATCTCATTATGCACGTAGCCCTCGACGCCGCGGTTCTGAATTGGTACATGAACGCCTAGTTGAACGTTCCGGCGTCGGTGCGCGTCTTTTCTAGGCACTTCGTATCGAAGGATCACGCGTTCAGACGACGAGTACGCGTTCTGCCTCGAACGCATCGGGCCTATTTGTACGCAAGAAACAGAGCAGAAGGACAAGTTATGCGGCTATTCGCTTTTCGTATCATGTTGTTAACAACACTCTTCTCAGCCGCTGGCTGCATCGACTACAAGGCCCTCGTAGAGGAAGTCCTTCTGGGGCCGGAAGGCGAGACTGGTTTTTCGTGCAGTGGGTTTACGCCTTCCAATTTCGGACTCGATTTCGATCCGATCGTTGCGAAACGGCCAGATGGCAGTGAGATACTCGGTTGGTGGATACCTGCGACAACTGATGGTTCCAATGGCACCGTCTTGGTCAGCAATGGCGCCGCTCTAACAGTCTTCTGCACGATAGAAAATGTTTATTGGCTTGCCGACGCCGGATACAACCTAGCCCTGTATGATTATCCGGGCATGGGTCGGAGTCACGCCGCCGATCGGAACCTTGATGACTTTGCACAAGCAGGACAGATTGTCGCAGACTGGATAGTCTCGAACGAGCACAACACGGATACGCCACTCATCGTGATGGGTATCTCGATGGGGACGGCCGTCAGCGCCACCCTGGCTCGAAACGGTGTCGACGACATTCATGCCGTTGTGCTCGATTCCGCTTTTGAGGTGGAAGAAGCCGGTGATAATGTCGCTGAGGATTTCAATCCGGGTGGCCTCCTTCAGATACTGAAGCCCTTTCTAAGATGGGGGGTCTTGGCTGCATTTCCGGCCGATCTAAATTTGAGGGTCAATATCCCAGCGGTGCCGCAGCCCCTTCTCATGCTCCATGGCGAGACGGACAACCTTACAAGTCCGGAGACGGCAAGAGAACTATTTGACCTCGCTGGGGTGCCCGACACTTTCGTTTTGTTTGAAGGTATTGGTCATAACGAAGCGGCCTCAAACGAAATGACAAGGGATAGGTACCGTCAGGAGATTCTTACATTTCTGGACGGCATCGAATGAAACGAGAGCTGTTCTTTTTACTCTTGATCCTGTGAAGGAAAGTGCGTTCTGGCCGGGTGGCCCGCGTCTTTTCAGACGTGGGCGATCGATTCCTGACGGATTCCAGAGCGACTACCAAGTGATGAGTCTTTCTGTAAACAATTCGCCCTGGTGAATCGCGATCCTACCTCGAAAGGAACGAGGTGATTCTATGAAAGAGCGTTCTCCTGCAGAATTCGTTGGACGGCGTATCCGTGTGAGATCGCCA
>JADFIX010000891.1 GCA_022566435.1 Planctomycetota bacterium | reverse complement strand
AGGTGTGAGCGTGCCCAGGATGCTGGTAATTGTCTTGCTTGCAGGCCTGGTATCCGGTCTGCTGGTGGGTGGATTTCACAACCTGTTTACCGTCCCGGTGATGACGCAATACACGCTGAACGCCACCGTCACTCAGTCGCTAAGCAACCCTCCGTTTCTGGTCCTTTCGAACGTGACGGGGTTTAACTGGGGCACCGGGTCGTCCGGGTTCGCATTCTCGGCCACGAACAACCAGACGATCTCGCTGACCGGGATCCTGACCCCCGCCCAGTATCGGCTGAACGGTCACGTAAAGATCCTGGATGCTCTGGGGCCGGCGAGCGGCATCCTCTCGATTGATTCCAATGCAACGTTCGATTTTCTGTTGACGTTGACTCCCATTCCGGAGCCTTCCGCGTTTGTGCTCGGCGCCTTTGGCGTGATCGGACTGGTTGCCTACGGCTGGCGCCGTCGACGACGTCGCGAGTAGCGTGGCGATACCCGACAAGTTGCGTCAAATCGTCCCGCATCGGTGGGACTGCCGTTGCCTGGAGCCGTTTTTTTGTCCAGTCCTGGGTTCTTGCGTGGAAGCAGAGTGTCACTTGCTCGCGAATCGAAATGCGTACAAATCAGCGTCGCTCATGACGAACCGCAGTCGGACCGATCGTGCCGCCAACGAAGAGACATCGCTGTGTAACTTCCAGCGAACCGGTCCATCCAGCTTGTCGCCGTAGATCTCGACACAGTCTTCCAGCGCGAATGCGGGAATCGCTTTGCCGTCGATGTTTTGGATCTCGACCCGGATTGAACCGACAGCGGAGGTCGAATAGTTGAGCCGCAACTCAGTGCCGGAAAACCGAAGAGGGCGCGTGATCAACTCACCTCCTTGGTAGGGCGCTTGCACGGAGACGAAGCCGTCTGGCCTCAAGGTCAATCGGCGGATGCGCACTGACGGAAGCCGCCAGTTCTCCATGGTATACATCGACAGCTCGGTGGGTGACGTTTGCAGGATGCCGCGTTCCATGTACAGCGACCGTTCGTGCCAGTTGCCCTGATCGATGCCCGGCCGCACGAACGCTTCCATGAATGTCCGATCAAAATGAATACCATCTCGGCTCGATAAAAACGCGATATCGTTGACACCGCTTCCCCATCTCCAGCTTTTATCGGGCTTGCGCCGGTCGACGAATCGTGAGGGAAAGGAAAGAAAAAGTCCCGGTGCTCGGTCATACCTGACGATTGCGTTCGTGTAGAACTGTTCCAGCGGGGCGTCCCCCGTATCGATGGGTTCCAATGCCGACCATGTTCGAAAGTCTTTCGACGTCGCGCGGCGGATCCACCGCACTCCGCCCAAAAAGTCCTTGCTGGTACCTGGTCCGGGATTACCTTCCTTGCGAACTCCACGCGTGTAAGCGACATACTCACTATTTTGTCCGTCCCAAAAGGCAATGTTGTGCGAATCAAATTTGCCTCCCTTGAGAATCGGTTCCGGCCTCAAAAGTCGCCATCGCAATCCATCGGGAGAGAGCAGTGCGTAAATCGCCACTTCGCGTTCTTGATACGATCCCACCAATACCGCTTTGTATCGTTCATCGGAAGGGATGCCCGCTCGGCCGTCTTTGAAAACGGCCATGTTGCTTTCCGGTCCATCCCAAACGAGGTTATTCTCTTTGGATCCATTGAAGGCAATCAGGCCAAGATTCGGTTTCCTCCAATGGATTCCGTCATCGCTTTCCGCGTAAGCGGTTAACGATCGTTTCCACCTGGAATTCGTGTCACACCGATACCAGGCACGAAAACGATCCTGGTCTCGAAAGGTGACCATGTACGAAACGCCATATTGTTCCCACGGTCGGTCATTGGTAATGACGGCTTCCCGGCGTACTGGTCGGTGCAGTACCAAACGAGTCTGATTCATCTTTTCAATCAAATAGCGATCTACGAATAGCTGCCGCCGCGTGCCGATGTCGATCGGATGATCGTCGGCACGGACGCTCGTGAGGGCAATCACGACTACAAATGATGTTAGCAACAGTCCTGATCGATTCATCGAATCGAGTCCTCTAATGGTGGTTGTTAAACCAGATGTCAGGTAGGAATTCATCAAGTCGATCGGTGGGCTGTGAACGCCCGAAGCAATCTTGTGAAAACGTCAGGCACGGGGTGTCTGACCTATCAACGAGTCAACTCCACGGACTGCCGTTCCAGTCGATGACGCGCCGCAAGAGATTGACGACGTCCTGGGTAAACAGTTTGAGCAGCGTTTCGCCCTTTTCAGCGGTGGCGATCGCGGGGTTGCCGATATGGCCGGCGGCGGTGCGGTCGCGAGTGGTCCAGGCGCGGCTGGCCGGGTCGAATGCGCCGGCGGGAGAGAGCGGCGCGGCGT
>JADFIX010000039.1:8001-11738 GCA_022566435.1 Planctomycetota bacterium | reverse complement strand
CCACCTGTATCGTGCCGAACCCCGACTATTCCGTCGTATTCGCGGTGGAGTCGTGTCAGATCGCCGCTTGCTGCGTGGGGTCGACATGCATTCTCACCAACGAACTGGATTGCGCGGCACAGCAAGGCATATTCCTGGGCAGCGGCGATCAGCCGATCGTCACCTGTCAGGCCGGGGCGTGTAGCCTTGGCTCCTGCTGCGTGAACGGCGAGTGCAACGACGATCAGTTCCACGACGAGGAGGCTGAGTGTCTAGCGGATGGCGGTACTTACATCGGTGGCTTGACTTGTGACGACGATCCCTGCCCGGCTTGTCCGTTTGATAGTCCGCAGAACTGCCAGCAGGTACAGACGATCTTCGGGCGGGTGCCGATCATGGACCGCAACCCCGACAACTACGGTGGTGCCGCCGATCCGGTCCCGGCGGGGGCATCGATGCATGCGGACGATGTGAAATTCGGCGGTAGCACGGTGGATCAGATCTGCTGGAACACCGCTTTCTTCACGACGCCTTGTTGCGGCGGCGCTTGTACGCAGAACATCGACGATACGTGGGAAATTCGGATTTACGAACCAGACCCGGACTGCGATGCCATTCCGGGGGCCCAGCTCGGTGTGTCGGCGATTACGGTCCTCAACAAGATCGCGGGTACCGGACAGGGCGCGAACAACTGGCATTACTCCGGTAATTTGAACGTGCCGGTCTCACTGCCCAACGGCGGTCTCGCCGGCGATACCTATTGGTTTGAGGTTACCGCCTTTGGTGATTCCGGATGCGAGATTCGTGCGACTTGGTCGCGAGACCACGGCAACGAGCACGTTGCGCAGACCGTCATTCTTTCTGAAAACGATTCTCGGGTTTATGACCTGAAGATGGTCGAGGAGGGTATTGACCTCGGGTTCTGCGAGAACTCCGGCATCGCCACGCCTGACACGGTGCTCGGTTCCTGCTGCACGTGTCCAACCTGCCAAAACGGCTTCTCTTTCCGCGATTGCGATCAGATTCGAGGCTTCTGGACCGCATGTGGGACCTGTGCGGATATAATATGTGACACTGGCCCGCCCAACGACGATTGCGACAGCGCGCAGGTGGTCACCGATGTCCCGGCCACTGCGGACGGCAGTGCCTTCACCACCGTCGGCGGGCAGAATATCTGCGCGGGCGACGACGGTCCCGCGCTCGATGATGATAATTCGGATCCCGAGGCAAACAATTGTGCGGGCTCGGTGCAGGGCGACTTCGAGCTGCACGACGACGTCTGGTATGAGTACACGGCCACTGACTGCGGTGATCTGCGGATCCATAGCTGCGATACCACGGATCAAGACATGATGATCGCGATATACGATGGCTCAGTCGATTGTCCGATGGCCACGGGCGACGAGTTGGCCTGCGACCATAATGGCTGCCAAGACTACTTCGATTCGGATGTCACGCTACGAGTGACTGCCGGTAAGACATATCTGGTCCGCATCGGTGGTTTCAATAACGAGGTGGCCGGCGGTTTTGACGGCGACCCACGCGGGACCTGGACCACGCAATGGTCGCTCACAACAAACTGCCCGGCGGTCTTGCCGCCGATACGGGCGGCTGCGCCGCACAATATCCGGAAGAACCGTTACATCTCCATCGATCCGCGTGGAGAGTTGGGGAACAACCCGGATTCCCATCATATAAGGGTTGACGTGGAAAGCACGTTGGTCGCCGACCTAATCGGCACGGGACCGTGGTGGGCGAACCCACCGGTGATCGGGCTACCGCCGTCACCAGCGACCTGTATCTCGATTGTCACTAGCTTGAAACCGGCGTCAGAGCCGGATTGGTCTGGATGTCCGACCTTGCACTTGACCGGGTGTCCGATTATTCCGACAACGATCTACGCCGTAGCCGCCGAGTCCGGCGGTCTATTGTCGGTCCCGGAATTTCTTGAAAGCATGGCCGTCGCGTCTGGCAAGTGGCTAGGCGACTGCGTGGGTCAGTTTACCGGGCCTCCGGATAATGTATGGACGGATCCGAACTTGGTGGTGAATATCGACGATGCGGTTGCGGGGATCAAGACGTTCATTAATTCCAACGGATTTAACGCGACGCATCTGTCGGTGACGGACATTCATCCGGTTCTGAATGGTGCCCAGATGACTCTGATCGTCAATATCAATGACGTGCTGCTTATCATCGCGGGCTTCCAGGGCAAGACGTGGGGCGAAGTTGCGTCTCCGGCGCCCGACGATGAGATTCCGGATCTGACGGAATGTCCGTAGTGGAAATGTAATAGGTGTTCGAGTGGGGCGGGTCGCAAGGCCCGCCCCTTTTTCTTGTGTGCGTCATGACCTGACGAAGTGGAACGCCGGCGCAATCCACATGAACCAGACAATCTCCACTCGCTACCTGAACCGGGTTGGCCTGGTGAGTTTCATCCAGGAATCACGACGCTGCACGTGCCTTCGGTGGTCTCAGCCGAAACGCGTAACCGAAGGCGAACCGCCGTGCAGGGACCCTCAAGTACGATGGTGCCACAGGGACAGCCTCTGAGGGCGTACTCATGACGATCGGCGTCAGTCGCCGCTGCCGGCGGATGATTGTGTCGAATGGCCTTTACGGACCCATTCGTTGACGCCACCCTTCATGCTGCGCACGTTACGATAGCCCATCGACTTGAGATAGAGGACCGTGTTCTTGGAAAATTTTCCGATTCCGCAAACCATGACGATCGGGGCATCTCTGTCGTCCGGCAATTGTTCGCGACGCTCGGCGAGCACCTCCATGGGGATGTTAATCGCATTGGGGATGGTCGATTTGGCATACAACTCGGGTGGTCGCGTATCGATGACCAAGGGTCCGCTCGAGCCTTGGAGTTGTTCGTGCAGCACGTTGACGCGGATCGTGTCGTGTGGATTCTTGAGGTTTTCGATCATCTCGGCGACGAACACATCGTTCTTGCTCACCCCATCGCCGCCGCCCTTCTCCTTGCTGTCGCCCGGGCAAATATGCGGAAAGTGCCGTTCGAATGAAGACGCGTACTTGAAAACATTGTCAGGAAAAATGACGACCGCCATCGTGCCCGGTTCGTCGGGAATCAGACGCAACGCCCCCACCAACGCCATGCCGGAACTAGGGCCGGCGATAATGCTCTCTTCGCGATTGAGACGCAGGCACATGTCGAAGGCCTCGCGATTCATGACTTCCGTGGTGCCGTCGTATTCCCCCGGCCGGTAGAGCTTTGTCTGGGTGAGCTGCGTCAGACTCCGTACGCCGGGGATGTCGTGCCCGTCTTCAGGATGAACACCGAGCACCTGAATACTTTCGCTCTTCTCTTTCAAGAACCGACCGGTACCCGTGATCGTGCCGCAGGTGCCGAGCCCGGCCACGAAATGAGTAACCGTGCCCCCCGTTTGTCGCCAGATTTCCGGGCCGGTCGTGCGATAGTGACTGTCGGGGTTGGCCTCGTTTTCGTACTGGTTGAGCATGACAAAATCGGGCTGTGTTCTCGCCGTTTCCATGGCGTTGGCGATCGCCCCCTCCGGAGCGCCGGGCGCCGGACAGAGCGAATCGTCCATTTCCACGACGTCACTGCCGAAGAATCGTAAGACGGTTCGTTTTTCGAGTGGGATGGCGGCCGACAGCGGCGTACGCAGGGCATAGCCCTTCACGTTTGCGATCATCGCCAAGCCGAGCCCTGTGTTGCCCGAAGTCGGTTCCACGAGTTTTTTGCCGGCGCCGAGCAAGTCCCGCTCTTC
>JADFIX010000039.1:0-7991 GCA_022566435.1 Planctomycetota bacterium | reverse complement strand
CGCTCTTCCGCGTCGCGGATCAAATTGGCGGCGATTCGGTCCTTGACGGATCCGAACGGGTTGTACCACTCCAGCTTGGCGAAGACCTGGGCGTGCCTAAACGGCACGACTTGGTGGAGCCGCACCAGAGGCGTGGGGTTATCTTTGTCGGCAAGAAGACCGATAATCGAATCGTACACGCGTAATGTATGGTCGTTGGGCATCACGGAATACACTATATCATGGTTTCGGTGGCTATTCCATTCCATGGGCATGCCCGGGGTCGGGAGAGCGTTGCCCTGGGGCGTTTTGATCGCTACACTCCATATGGCTCTGTCGGCGCAGAGCCCGACCGATGTTTCCGCACTACGGGAGCCATTTCGTCATGAAAACCAGCAACGGGTTATGGAAAGAACGCCTCGAGGGCAAGCTCCCCGCGCAGCTCGCGGAGGAGATCAACACGTTCGAAATGGAGATCGAACTGCGCTTGCAGGGTAAGGTCGACGAGATCGTCTTTGCCGAAACGCGTCTTCGTCGAGGTGCCTACGGGCAGCGGTACGACAATGGAAAACGATACGATGGCTCGCAGACCCAGGAGCTGGCCTACCCGAAAGGGAAGATGACCAAAGGGGCCAACACGGTTTGGGATGCCCCGGGGATGATGCGGATCAAGATACCGTTCGGCGGGGTCAATCCCGAGCAGTTGGAAGTGCTCGCGGCAATCGCCGAGGAGTACTCCGACGGCATCGTTCACATTACCACGCGGCAGGATGTCCAACTGCACTTCATCCACATTGAAGATACCCCCACGATCATGCGCCGCCTGGCGACCGTGGGAATCACCACCCGCGAAGCCTGCGGAAACTCGGTTCGCAACGTGACCGGTTGCCCATACTCCGGCGTTTGTCCGGACGAGACCTTCGACGTCACCCCGTACGCACGAGTCTTGTCGCGGTTTCTGCTAGGCCATCCGGATGTGCAAAACTTCGGTCGGAAATTCAAGCCGACCTTTAGCGGTTGCGCACAGCACGCTTGCGGTCTGACCGCGATGCATGACCTGGGCTATACGGCCGTCACGCGCACCGTAGACGGCAAGCTTGAACGAGGGTTCAGGTTTGTCGTGGGCGGCGGACTCGGTGCGGTACCGCATCAGGCCAAGTTGTTTGATGAGTTTCTGCCGCTGGAAGAAATGCTCCCGGTCGCACAAGCGATAAGCCGAGTTTTCGCACGTTATGGGGAGAAGAAGAACCGTAGTCGGGCACGTCTGAAGTTTCTGGTAAAAAAATGGGGCATCGACAAGTTCAAGGAAGAGGTGCTTGAAGAACGCCGTAAGTTGAAGGACGACCCGCGCTGGACGGAATTCCTGGCGGAGGCGGAAGCCGAAGAGGAGACGCCGCTCAAGCCGCCGGGCGAACTGCCCTCCGAAAACGGAAGTGAGGCCTATCACCGCTGGCTCAAGACCAATGTGCGAGAGCAACGGCAAGAAGGATACGTGGTCGTAACTGTCGCCCTACCGCTTGGCGACATCACCTCCAATCAGGTTCGCGCACTGGTGGATGTCGGTCGCCGTTTCACCAACGGTACCATCCGCACCACTGTAGAGCAGAATTTCGTCATCCGCTGGGTCAGCAAGGCCGACGTACCTGCGCTGTACGAGGCTCTGGAGGCGGCTCAAATCGGTGAGGCCGGTGCCGAGCACATCATGGATATCGTGGCCTGTCCCGGTACTGATACCTGCAAACTGGGCATTTCGTCCTCGCGCGGGTTGGCGGCCGAGCTGCGAACGCGTCTGGCACAGAAAAGTCTGGAAATGGACGAGGCCGTGCAGAATCTGCACATCAAGGTCAGCGGGTGTTTCAATAGCTGTGGGCAGCAGCACGTGAGCGACATTGGTTTTTACGGTGTGAATCGTATTGTCAACGGGTATCAGGTTCCGCACTTTCAAGTGGTGTTGGGCGGTCAATGGGAAGAAAACGGCGGGGCCTATGGTCTTCCGATCGCGGCGATTCCATCAAAGCGTATCCCCGATGCCCTGGACATTATTACGGACTTTTACCTTCGTATGCGGCAAAAGGGCGAACGATTCAAGGATTTCGTGCAGCGCGTCGGGAAGGCACAGATTCGCCAGGCGCTCGATGGGTTGATTCAGAATAAGCCCACGCACGATGAAGACCCGTCGTTCTACACCGACTGGGCCGATCCGCGCGAGTACACGACGGGCGACATCGGCATCGGCGAGTGCGCCGGCGAAATCGTCTCCGCATATACCTTCGCGATGACCGAGGTCGAACGGATGGCCTTCGAGGCCCAACTTGTCTTGGATGCCGGAAAACCGCAGCGCGCCGGCGAGGAGGCGTATGCGGCCATGCTCAAAGGTGCCAAGGCCCTGGTTCAGTTTCAGTATGACGACATCACCGACGATCCGGAGGAAATCATCGAGGAATTCCGGGAGCGATATTACGACACCAAGCTGTTTTTCGATCCCTTCGCGGGCGGCAAGTTTGCCCAGTATCTGTTCGCCGCTCACAAGAATACCGGAACGCAGTTCACTTCTGACTCGGCCCACCACTTGATCGAAGAGGCGCAACTCTTTATAGAAGCCGTCCATAGCTGTTACAACCGAATGCGGATGAAAGCGGCAGAATCGGCGTAACGTAGCGACGGGTGACGACCGAGGAATCAAAAGCGATGGAGCTGCAACACATCAACGTGAAGATTTACGTGGAGGGCGACCTGCCGGTCGATCCCGCGGATTTCATTCCCGTCTTTCATCAGTGGGTCAAGGATAAGGTATTGGATGAGTTGCTCATCGATGTGGCGGACTATCGTCACGTTCCGGCGGGTCCGGGCGTACTGCTCGTTGGGCTTGAGGCCGATTACGACATGGACAACACCGACAACTGCTGGGGCCTGCGCTACAGCCGAAAGGCTCCGCTAGAGGGCACTAACGAAGATCGCTTTCGCCAGGCGTTTCGATCCGCCGCCCATGCTTGTCGTATGTTGGAAAAAGAGTTCGCCGGCGACTCCCCTTTGAAGTTCAGTCGGCGGGAATTCGAGCTGTTCGTCAACGACAGGGCCCTCGCACCCAATACGCCTGAAACGTTCGAGGCTTGCAAGGCGGAATTGGAATCATTCCTCAAGAAGCTACTCGGCCACGACGAGTTTGCCGTGGTTCATCGTGACGACCCGCGCAGGCTGTTCGGCGTGACCATATCGTCGGCCCAACCATTCGAGCTTACGGGCTAATCCAGCGAAAACACCAGCACACTCTTGAATGTGGGATAGTCATCATCTGTTTGAAACAGACGCAGACGCATCACCCACTGATTCAAGGCGTGATGAGCACCGCTTGGCTCCGTGCGCGATGTGGCTGGCCTCTTCACGAATCCTTCAAACGCCCCTCATGACGTCAGGAAATCCTTGTCTGACGCCTTTTTTTTGTTCTTTCTTGCTCCCTTTTGCTTTCGTTTCCCAGCACGTTTATCGGGCCGAAAAAGCCATTTTCTATTGCAGCACCGCGGATTATTACGAATAAGTGCTCAGTTTGAGTAAATTGGCCATGCTTTTGGATAATTCTCTTGTTCTGTTGGGATGATTGTGTCATACTGCCGTTTGTAGTGGAGGTCGGACGCCGTCTGCTCGGCTTCCTCACGAGACCAAGTAAGGAGGGAATTGATGACCATCTCTACGCGTACGTTCATTGTTGTGTTGGTACTTGCCGTCGCTCCGGCCCGGGTGGCCCTGTCGCAGATTCCTTACGCGTGCTGCTTCCCTGACGACACGTGTCAAGATATTGACTCAGCTACGTGCGCAGCCGACGGTGGGATAATGCAGGGACTGGCGTTGTGCGGCGGCACCGAGGCGTGCTGCGGTTCCACGATCGGCGCGTGCTACATCGCCGACCGAGTCTGCTGTCTGGCCAACGGTGACACACCGCAGGGACCCGGCACGGCATGCAGTGCCCCTGAGGCCTGCTGCTTCGGTAACAACACGTGTCAGATGCTTGACCCGCTTTGTTGTGTCGACCAGGGTGGGACGCCGCAGGGACCGGGTTCGACGTGCGGGGGCATGGAGGCGTGCTGCGATTCCGGAAACAGCTCGTGTTACATGGCCGATCGAACCTGCTGCTTAGCCAACGGCGACACGCCGAACGGACCGGGTTCGGTTTGCACGGCGACCGCGGCCTGTTGTTTGAGTGGTACGTGCGAAGTGCTCGACCCGCTTTGCTGCCTCGTTCGGGGTGGTGTGCCACAAGCCCCCGGCACGACATGCGGCGAATGCGGTTCTTGCTGTCTGGCGGACAAGGATTGTTTGGACGACATCGTCAACGGTACATGTGCGGCAGTGGGCGGTTCGTTCAACGGAGAAGGATCTATTTGCTTGGGTGACAGTGACGGTGATGGCATCGACGACCAATGCGAGAATTGCATCGGCGTGGATGATGCCATCTTTGGTACGTTTGTCTGCTCGGAGACCGGCCTCGTTTGCGAAACCGACGCCGATTGCGCCCCCGGCGAAACGTGCAAAAAGGCCTGTCTCGGCAAGATCCCCACGGTGTCCGAATGGGGCCTGATCGTACTTTCGTTGCTGCTGCTGACAGCGGGCAAGATCTACTTCGGTTACCATCGCCGCCGTCTCGTCGGCGCATGATTGCCAGTCGCAAGAAGTCAGCCATCTGCAATGATTTACTCGGGTAACCGCGGGAGTTTCCCGGTGGTCAGATAGGTCTTGAACGCGTCGGCGATCGTCTCGGCGGGGCTGCGGCCACGACGCTTCAAGGTATCATTTCACCCGCCGCCGCGGCCCAAGAACAAAAACCGCGAGGATTCCGCCCAGGAGATTGAAACACAAGTCGAGCATCGTATTGTCGTAGCCGCCGACGTACGTCTCCGGCAGGGTCAAGACGGTGACAAACTCGATGATCTCGTTGATCGCCCCGACGCCGCAGCCCATCATGACCACCAAAAACCCGAGAGTACCCCATCGCTCCGGCGTTTCATTAAGGTACGGGCGCAACAAGTGGAAACAAACCAGCGTCGCGACACCGAATCCGAGAACGTGCACGACCTGATCGTAGCGTAGGATGTGCAGGTCCGGCCAAATCGGAACGACAATGGCCGAGTACAGCACGCCATCGGCAACCTGAATGTTGCCGCCGGCCATGTGCATCAATCCCCAAGCCGTCAGCCCCCACAGAATCGACAAGTCGAACCGGACGCGCCGCTGTTTCCAGACGACCAGCACCCCGACCAGAACCACGATGAGGGCATAGAGCAGGAATTCGTAGTTCTTCCGACCGAGCGCGATATAGGAAAAAAACGGGATGTAGATCAAATTGACGATCAGCAGCGGCACTTCGCGTCGCGTGAGAATCATGCATCGATCATCGTCGTGCAGTCGCGATCGTGCAACCCATGATGAATTGTTTGTCGAGTCCGGTGCTCGTTGCCCGAAGGAGCGCCGATGATGCGGCGGGCGGCCGCGCGGCGCCTGTCCGACGTGCCAGGATTGCCGTGTCGCATCAGTAATGCGAGCGTAAGCGACAAGCTCTTGGGTGATCCGCGTCCACTCGCCGATGCGCCGCGGACGCTCCCTGACGGTCGCGGTACTGAGCACTGCGCCGCCTTTTCAACGCTGCGGAGGCGTCGTCACCGATCAGTACCTCAAGCGTAAGCGACCGGCCGGTTGCCGGTCAGCGTGAGCAATACAGAATCCAACGACAGCTGCTTATGTCGTCCGATCCGGCCTGTCATCGTCACCTTGAGACTCCACGACATATTGACACGCCTCGGTCAACTGCTTGGGCTTCCAGATGTACTTCCTTCGTGCTGCCGTGGCGCGACCAGACCTTTGCGTCCTTTTGCGAGAGACCGAGTTGTCGCAGCCGTCGCGTGCACCAGGCCTTGAGCGCTATCATGACCTGCTCGGGCGTCCGCGGCGCGGAAACGACGACGTGTACGTGATTCGACCGCACGTTCGACGAATGAAGCGTCCAATCGTGATGGTCGCAAACCTGCCGTATGACCATCGCAACCGCGTTGCGCGCCGACTTCGACAACGTCACGGGTGGTTGAACGAGCCGCAGACGAGCGGATTTCAGCCGGTCGGCATGGGGATCGAGCAGAGGCGTATCGTACGCGTTGTGATCGCGATCCGTCGATCCGCGCTCGTCGCCGTGCAGCCAGGTACCGTAGGTGCGGAACGTGATGAAATATGCGATCGGATCGGACATCGTCAGCCCTCGTCAACCACCGCTGCGCGCTAGGCGCGGCGGGCGCTCAACGCGCCATGATCGCCGTGTCGCATCAGTACTGCAAGCGTAAGCGACCAGCTCTTGGGTGATCCGCGTCCACTCACCGATACACCGCGGACGCTCCCTGACGGTCGCGGTACTGATAACTGCGTCGTCTACTGGGCGATGCGGTTATTCTATACGAATAGCCTGTAGAAGTCACCGTACAGTCACCAATCCGTCGGTCGGTGAATCCAGAGCGCCATGGGCGATCATGCTTCAGGAAGTCCTACACGCTTGCCCAGCTCATTCATAGTTCTTAATTCCTCAGGTGCCATATGCTCGCGGTCGATGGGCCACCATTGCCCCCGACGCTCTGGTTGGTTTACGAAATCGCTATCGCGGGCGACAGCGTCCAATACATCGTCGAGGGAGGTGCGTGTGGGCTTACTGCCCACGGTACCGGGAACGTAGTCGCCCATGAGCGTAACGTAGGAACTTCCGAACGAAAGTGCGCCAAACAGATCGTGCATTTTGTCAAACACTTTCCGCAGTTCCTTGAGTGTGACTCCGGGCATCGGCTGCTTCGGCGACCGTGTGCGCCAGTCCACGAGCCGGTGTGCGATTCGCTCATTCCGCAATCTCGTGATGCGTTCTTGGACCTCCTTTTCGGTTTTGTCGAATTTTCTTATTCGCACCGAGTCACGAAACACCTCCCGCAAAGAATCGTCGCGCCAATTACTTGCAATAGCGATCTTGTTCCTTAGTCGCGGCAACGTGTTGGCTTCGCGTGTATGATCGGTTACCAGCCCGTGCATTAGCAGTATCGCCATCTCGGAAAAGTTCGCCCACGCCAGGCGCCAAAACTCCCCCACGATGTGACCGTACAAGGAATCAAAAGGAAACTCCCCCAACCGGTCGAGCGTGAGAATACTCTCGTGAAGATGAATGATACGCTGATATAAGTCCTGGTGCAGCTCTATGTAGCAAGCCGCAAACTCGGGCGAAAACAGATCCTCAGGTTTTCGGTCTTGCAGCCTTGGATCACTGCCCGCCTGCCATCTGTCCAGGTTCTTCAGGTAGTCGTTTGAGTTCATGACGTTACTTGCAAGGTCGCGACTTCGACGATTCTGAATTCCACGCCTGTCAAACCATATGACTCGCAAGTAAGGTTGTCGATCTGCCCGTCCATCGCGTCAGAACCGGAGTCTGCCTAAGGCGGCACGACTATCGTTCGTCCTGCCCGCGCTCACGGCGCGTAGCCGTGCGCCGCCCCGGGCGGTAGCCGCTTCGCGGCATGCGCTGGCGTGAATGAACGTAGTCGCCGGACTTGACCTCACGGTCGGCCTGCTCCCGCCGGGCTTCGATGGCCTCTCTCGGTGGATTGGCGGGAATCAGGCAGTCGCATCCGCCGCCGATCAGGTCCCGCCTACCCGCTTGAAGCAGCGCCTTTCGGACCTGGAAATAATTCTCAGGCTTGAAGAACTGCATTAGCGCTCGTTGCAGCTTGCGATCGCGGAGGTGCTTCGCCACAAACACCGGCTTCATGGTCATCAGGAACAACGGCTGCAGCGTACGCAGCTGACGGTCGTTCCAAGCGTAGGTGCGCAACGGTTTGCCGCCGTCGAGGATCGCGATCCGCGGCACGAGCAGGGCATCGGTGATCCGCGGTCCTTCGACGACGGCGGTGACAAAGTATCCCGGCAACAACGGTTGAACTTGCTTGGCGTTGTCGACCTCGACATAGGCTCGAAACGTCCGGCTGCGCGGGTCGGCGGAG
>JADFIX010000890.1 GCA_022566435.1 Planctomycetota bacterium | reverse complement strand
TAACGCGGGCTGGGCGGATAGAACACCAGCCCGATCGCGTCGGCGCCGAGCGCGACTGCGTGGTCGACGTCGGCCGGCTGGGTCAGGCCGCACAGCTTGATACGGGTACGGTGCAACGGCATGGCGGAAGCGGGATTCACAGGCCGGCGTGCTCGTCGAACACGCCGCGAAACAGGCTGGACGATGCCGGAGACTTCGGCAACGAGAAAGCATCAGGATAGCCGACCTCGGCCAGATACAGGCCGTCATCTTTCGCCAGGTCCAAATCGGTAATCACCAGATCATGCGGTTCTACGAGTTCCGTATCCAGGCAGTCCTCTGCGGTCGAAACGCAGGTGATATAGGCATCAAATCGTCGGCTTAGGGCCTTGACGACAATTTCGGTCACCTCCGCGTCCGGTTCCACGAGCATGATCTTATACGGCGTTTCAGACATTCTGCGGTTTCCGTTTCCAAGTTTGAGTGACGAAGGCCTGGCGTTGACTCCGGAGTCGCGTGAGACGGGCGGCAGGTGACGAAAACGAAGGGCGAGAGGGGGTCTGATTCAGTTCGACGGAGCGCGCGCGGGCAGCTCGATGGAAACGATGGTTCCGACATTCGGCGTCGAATCGAGCCACAAGCGACCTCCGTTGATCTCCGCGAACCGGAAGGCCTTGGAAAGCCCCAGTCCGCGCCCGCGTCCGGCGGGTCGGCTCGAGAAAAACGGGTCGAAGGCGTGTTCCAGCACATCTCGGCTCATGCCCGATCCGTGATCCTCGATCACGATCCGGACTGTCTCATCGGAAACCAAAGAGGGCGAGTTAATCTGCAATCTGACACTTTCGGCAGAAGACGCCTCGATCGCGTTGGCCAGCACCGCATCGAGGATCGCATCAAGCTGCACCGAATCCGCACAGATCGTGCACTCGGGATCAGCCACCTTCATCTCTACTTGGTCCTGCCGAAGGGATGAGCCCGCATACCAGCGCTGGCAGAGCGAATTCAGCACGGTGACCAGCTTATGCTCGGTAGGATTCGGCCGCGAGGGCTTCGCGAATTGCATAAGGTCCATGACAATCTGCGAGGCAAGGTGGGCGTGTTCCACAATGAGCTTTAACCAGCCGGTCAGTTGATCGTCATCGCACTGCTGCAACGCGAGTTGCGCCCGACCGGAGATGACCGACAGTGGATTATTGATTTCGTGGGCGGCACCGGCGGCCATCTCGCCGACCATGGCGACGGATCGCGCTCGAATCAAATCTCGCTGGGCGACTTCAAGTCGGCGGTTTGTATCCAAGAGTTCCTCGGTCGTTCTTTCCGACCTTTCCCTGGCTTGGGCGGTTGCCAGTGCCATGGCGATGGTTGTGGTGAACGAATGACAATCGTCCCGTGCCGCGGCGAGGCGGGTCACGACCGGCTGTGAGGCTTCGAAAACCACACCGCCGCGCAATCCTTCGCGATCGCCAAGCGGAAGAAACCACAACGCTTCAACCGGCGGCAGCGCGATGCAATGTGACCATATTGGATCCAGCGCCGGCGGCGCTTCGACGATGTCGCCGCCCCGGGCGTGCGCCTTTAGAACCTGCAGCACACCCAGGGTCTGCGCGTCGCCCAAATCGATAAGGTCTGTGAATGCGTCCCCCGCGTCTTTCCGTACGCCGACGTGAAAGCATTGGGGCGACGCCGACTCGACGAATACGACGACTCGCCTCGTGTCCAACAGCTCACAGATGCTCGTCGCCGCGGATTCACAAACTTCGGCAGTCCTGGTCCGCGGCGAAAGATCGGACGTGAATCGCTGAAGGGCGCGAAAACAAAGCGAACGCGTCCCCAACGCTCGGTTCCGTTTCTCCAACGTTGTATTCAGGCGTCCGAGTTCTCGATTGGCTTTCTTGATCGACTCGGCATACAGCGTTTCGCTGATGTCCTCATCAAAACCGATCGCTTCGCTGAACGGCGCGAGTCGACCGGGAAGCTCTTTCGCGATCGTATCGATCGCGCCGCTGGGGATGCCGGCCGCCTTGGCGTGCGGGTCAAGGTCCACCCCGTGCGCATACCCGGAAAAACCGATTCTCAGGCGTCGTACCAGTGCGTCCGCGATATGAACAAGGCGGAGCAGGTCGACGTGCTTCGTCGAAGACGGAAGCGAGTCCGGATCCTGATGGTGCAGCCAGCCGCACTCCACGATCGATGTAGGAAGTTGCCATCGCGTCAGGATTCGTCGTCCCGCCATCGTGTGGTCAATACCGAACAGCTCCTTCTCCACGTCGCAGATGCACCGGTGCTGTCGTTCTGTGGCGTTGACGATTCGCGCGTAGCTCTTGGGCAAACACGTGTCCAGGGCAATCTTGCCGATGGGCGCCTGGAGCAGAAGCAAAACGCCGGCGATCGC
>JADFIX010000889.1 GCA_022566435.1 Planctomycetota bacterium | reverse complement strand
CACTGCGGTCCTCTAGAGATCGCGGCAAACCAATTGCACGACGATACCCTGTATGGAAAACTCGCCTTCGCCGGCGATCAAAAGCGGCACAATTCGCGGATTGTCGCCGCGCAGGATGATCATCGGCTCGCCGCCGCGCGATTCGACGGTGACGCGTTTGAGCGTCGGCTGACCGTCCACCAGGCATGCACATATTTTGCCTTGCACGTGGGCCGGTTCGACGTCCGGTCGATAGTGCACTAGCACAATGTCGCCGGGCTTGAGAGTGGGTTCCATGCTGTCATACGAGAGTTTCAGGCAGTAGTGATCGGGCGACCATTGGTGCCGAAGCACGGGGAACATCTCGAGTTGTTCCTGCGAATCAGACGGTGGTCCGGCCGGTATCGAGCCGAACAGGGGCAGCTCGCGGGTTTCAAGCGGTTGCGGGGCATCGTGGTCGGTCCCGCCGCCGATCAGCACCCCTTGGGGTAGATTCAGGGCAATGGCCAAGGCATCGACGGTGCGTCGTCGCGGATTGACTTGGCCTCGCTCGATCGCGGAAATGTAGCCTTGATTCACTGCCGCGGCTTCCGCGAGTTGCTGCTGCGTGAGACCGAGGCGTTGCCGCTGTCGCCTGATTCGCGCCCCGATCGACTCGGCGGCCCGCCTTTCGACGATGGATCGTCGCTTCGCCATGGGGTGAACCTACCACCCAATCGATGCCTCGGCAATAATGAACAATAATGGCGGTCACAACGAGATCGGGCTATTCGGCCGGAACACGGCTCGCTCCATTCGGGCAACTGTTCGCCGCGTTCTTGATTGTTGACGAGAGTGTAAAGCAGTCGAGCGGGAAAGATACGGTTCGAATCCACGGCTTTCCATTATCCACAGCGTCGCCCGAAGACTTACCGTCGCGGGTCACACAGACCGTCGGGCAGCACCGCCCATTCGATTCGATAAGTCTGATCGCTTCGCGAGCCGCATCCAAAGTGGGCGTTTGTACTAGAAAAAGAACACGGCTTCCGATCTTGTTGGGGAGCGCCGGCACGTCCGAAAGTCTCTTCGGGGTGTACCCCGGGCTCGCCAGGACAAGGGCGCCGGGAATCACAGTGTCCTCTTGTGGGGCAACGATCCGTGGTGCGATTGCAAGAGACTCGAGGATTCGATCGACACGTCTTGTCGATTCGGATGCCGTCAAAGCCGTGCGTTTCCAACTCGCCGCCTTGCGCCAAACGCGGTCTGAGCGCACTCGCGTCCTACCTGAGCCGATGTCGGGGGGGTCTCTCTGAGAGTCGACTCGAAGTCTCTTTGATTGGGCTGACCCGCGCACTATAGAAAACGGAGTCGCCGTTTAGTCCTGTCGCGTAAGACGCCGAACCAAACTATCAATGACCTTTCGATTGGCTTGATGCAAAGGGATGGCGTAGGCGCGGGCGTAGTCGTCATCCGGACCGCCGAAGGCCGCAGTGTTGATGCCGATCAGGCGACCCTGCATGTCGAGCAGCGGACCGCCGCTGTAGCCGGGCTCGAGTTTCGCCGAGCTTTCGATCAGGTCGTCATACCAACGGGTGCGCGACGGGTCGAGCTCCCGTTGAAGTGAAACCGTTCGTTTGGTGATGATGCCCGTGCGGACGCCACCGGGTTTGTCGCATCGTGCGGCGGAAAACGCCACAACCGGGATGCCCGGATCGGCAAAGCATTTCGCCGGCGGAAGGGATGTTTCGGTGCGGGCGCCTATGTAGAGGACGGCCAAGTCCAGTTTCTCCGCCCGCTGGATTCGCTGGACCTCGTGAACGGAACCGTCGGCCAGCGTGACCGTCACATGCCTGGCATTTCGGATCACGTGCTCGTTCGTGAGGATGACGCCGTCAGCGGTAATGATGACTCCGGTTCCACCCAAGCCGTTGGCCGTCGGACGAGGATGATCGGGGCTTGTTGTGGCCGAAGGCATGATCTCTATTTCCGATCGTACCCGGACGATAGCGCCGGATACGCGCTTCACAACGGACGCGATTCTCAACTGCGAACGGGTCTTCTCGGAAACGCGGTTATCGGCGGCCAACTTGAAGGGTCCACCGATCGCGCCCAGCGCCGGTGTATTATCGGCAAGGCCGGCGGGGGCATCGGTTCGAACAAGCGGAGGGCGTGTCGCGCAACCCGCGAGCAGAACTAGAAAGCATATGAATGGCGCTGTCGGTTTGCGCAACGGTTTCCCCCTCGGCGAGCCGGCGACCTACACCCAAACTCTACGATATGTCGCGTGGGATGTCCGAAGCGGGAAGGTCCGAAAGTCGCCATGTGTCAGCGCACTGTAAGAGTGTGTTTGAGAAGGGTGTTTTCCTTACCGAGCCGCGACCGTCAGGGAGCGTCTTCTCGGGGAAAGTCAGACCGCTTCCT
>JADFIX010000888.1 GCA_022566435.1 Planctomycetota bacterium | reverse complement strand
TCACATCGATTCGGATGCGGTGGCCGGGAAGAAAGGCGTTCGAGGTTGGATTCATTCGAACGCAATAGCGAACGATCTCTCTCGGTTTCAACAATTCCGGTTGATCGAGTCCCTTGCGGTAGCGGGCCCGCACCATCCCCAGCGAAACGTCGCGAGCCAGCCCATCGGGATCCACGTCGATCAATCGCACAAAAAAGTCGGTGTCCGGTGCCGAGGAGGACGCGAACAACTCGACCGTTGGGTTTCCAGTGACCTCAAAACGCTCAGAAAGCGGTTCGCTTTGGTAGACGAGCACGTCGCGCCTGCCGGCTAACGGGCGTTGGTCCGTGGGAATAGTAAACAGCGCGGCGCCGTGAAGCGACGGCACGGGATCCCTGGGATCGTAGGTGTAATGGTCGCTCCCGGCCGGTGGTTTTCCCTCGACCAGAATTCCGTCTCCGGCGGGCGTGTTGGCACCGCCCTTGCTGGCAAGATGAAGGACGCGTTTTTCCGCTCGTTTTAACGGCCATTCGAGTTCGTCTCGCCAGCGATTGTCGCCCATGACGAAAATCTTGACCTGGGATTCCTGGTCGACACCGCTGGCATGCCCCTTCAGCCAATAGTCGAACCAACGGATCTCGAGATCGGTCAAATCGACGGCGGCGTCAGGGCCGAAGTCGATGTTGCCGAATCGCCGCTCGCCTCGGCCGGCGTGGCTCCACGGGCCAATGTAGAGTCGCGATTTCCGACGGGCCGTCTTCGTCGCTGCCTCGCGCACGAGGGTGTTGAAAAGCATCATGTCGCCGTTGCAGTGGTCGTACCATCCCACGATGTCGAGGTTCGGCACGGTGACCTCCCGGCAGCCTTCGTGAAGTTTCCAGGGGTCCGTATGCGGATGCTTCAGCCAGTGATGGACGAACGGTGTCTCGTCTTCAAACGCTTCTCGGGGAAGCGCGAGCCAGGGCAAGAAGTCGAGCCATTTTTCCGAGTCACCTTCTGCCCACAACCGCTTCGCCTCCTCCGGCGCGTGCGTCCCGGAGCGATCGGCGCGCCGGCGCAAATCGGGCGTCATACTGGTGATCCACCAGTTCAATCGCCGTCCGGGTCGGATCGTGCCGGGGCCTTCTAAATCCGTGTAGCGTGCAGGAATGGTCTGCGCCGACATGGCGACGAGCGACGGGGGGCGAAGCGGCGCCAAACGCCATTGGAGGAAGGCGTCGTAGGAGGAGCCCATGGTCCCGACTATACCTGTCGATCCAGGCAGCTTCGCGGCCCACTCGACGGTGTCGTATCCATCCTCCGCATCATGGGTCTCGAATCGGAGAAACGACTCCCAGGTCCCCTCTGATTGATATCGGCCGCGGACGTCCTGGCAGACGACGATGTAGCCGGCCTTGACGTAGCGATCGAACGGCCCCCGGTTCGCTTTTGAGTAGGGTGTGCGGCGCACCAACACCGGATAAGGACCTCCCTGGTCCGGCCGGTAGACGTCGGCCCGCAACACGACCCCGTCCCGCATCGGCACCGGCACATCACGCTCAACAACGACGCCCAGCTCGGCCGATCCTCGCACGGCCAGTATCCCGCAGCACAGAAGCAGGGCTGTGCAGTAAACCATGATCGAAATCATCCCATATTTCTCAACAATCCGCTCAATCTCGCGGTACTCTTTGCGGTGATCCTTGTTTCCGCAACGGCCGGGTTCCCTATCACGGATTACGTGGCACTGCTTAGAGTCGCCGTCGATCCCTAGCGAATGAATCTTGCGAACGACCGCCATCGCCAAGAGCCGCTGCATGCAGGCGTTCGAGTTTCGGTAATGCCAGTACCTCTTTCGAATTGAATCGAAGTGACCGCTTTATCGTATTTCCTGCCTGGGGTCGGTGCCACAAACTTCCAGACCTGCCATCGCTGTAGAGTGAATGCGGCACCGCGGCCGGAATCCGACAGGCGAAGGGAATTCTTTCTGGCGCCGAGGCAGTTTCCCTTCCTCCTTTCCACGGCCGACGCGCCATGCTCTGCTAGTATTCCCCTAATCCCACAGCAGCAGCTGTCGCGGAATCCTCACCAACAAGTTCTTAGGACCTTAATCGCTCACGCCACCTTCGGCACCTCGAATTCAATCCTCAGAAGTTGTTGCGTTCGTTGTGTCGATCGCTCCCTCGTTGAGTGAGCGGAACCCTCTCGCTTGAGCTAAGGATTGCTCATACTCCAAGCGGGATTCAAACCCCCTCTGTCGAGCGAGAGAGTCTCGGTATGCAATGTCTGATCGAAAGCCCAAGTCAAGGAGCTTCGTGATCCGATACACCGAGCTATATGACAGCCCAGTCTGCCGAGCTATCGCTGCCGGTATCATACCTTCATCATATAACCTCCGGATTTCGACTTTCGCCTCATCCGG
>JADFIX010000887.1 GCA_022566435.1 Planctomycetota bacterium | reverse complement strand
CGGCGGCCCTAGGACATCGCCTGGCTCGAAGCGACTCGACGTTGCGCGAACATCACCGTTCCCACGCTCATCCCGAGCAATGTCATGACAATCAGACTCCATTCAGAGACTGCAGGCACAGGGCCGGGCATGTAAAATCTGTATACGGTATCCGCTCTGCCGTTCTCGTCGAATGGTCCGTTGCGTGACGTGAAGGTTCCAGTACCATCGAACTCCACGAACATGCCCGTTCCTCCCGTTATCGTAAACGTTCCTCCGCCTACACCAGCTAGTGTATTCGGGTCAGTCACCACTATCTGACCGTCGTTCCACACCGCCGTCAGGGTTCCGTTGGGGCCGCTCCACGTAATTGTACCTGATGTCGTGATTGGGTTTCCGGAAACGTCCGCGACACCTCCGCAGTAATGTTCTGTAAAACCGAACGACGGCGGTTGTTCGCTAAAGTCAGAACCGATGCTTTCAAACTCACCGGTCTCAAAATCGACGACGACGAACCCGTTGACCTCGATGACGAATGGAATCACGCTCGCAAACGCGGCTTGAGCCGCGAACGTGAGTGCTACGAAAATCGCTAAAGTTTTCGTATCAGCACCTCGACGACGCATGTCGCGTTCGAGTCTCACCCGTCTTGCCTGCAATTCTATAGACCGTCTTGCTCCGGACGCCCTTGCGCGTCCTCTTGATTGCGATCCATGCGCAGAAAGATCGAGTACGTCGTGTTAGCACGCCACGGCACGTCGTCAGAACGAAGGGCCTCCGTTTTTCTTCGCAGTCATATTCCTCCAGACCCGCGCCCGACGCCGCCCGCTACGTAGACCGCGATCCACAATCGACTCACGCCGCCACGCGCTGACGTCGCCGCCCATACATCATCGTACCCGCCGTCAAGCCCAGCACCGTGAGGACGATCAGGCCCCATTCAGAGACGGTGGGGACGCCGGTGTTGTGGTTCGCGGAGACTAGGTTCGCGATGAGGGTACCTTGGCCAGGATTGGGGCTGTCGAACAGCGGCGTACATCCATCAGGATGAATGTACGTCACCTTCGGCGGAACGCAGTTAATCACCGAAGAGATGATTAACGGCGTATGGTTGTAGACGTAATTTCCGCCGCCGAGGTCGATCTCAAACATCACGGCAAACGTGCTGTCTCCGAGTGTGTTATCTGCTGCCTGCTCAACGATACTGCCAAACGTTCCCGGGAGAACGCCACCTTGCCCCAAACCGGCACCGGCCACCATCGTCAAGCCCCCACCTGTCATGCAGAGGTCAACTATTTCAGTATCAATCGTGCCCCCGGAGGGCGCCCCTCGCGAGACAACAAAACCGGTGCCACACGAGCCGAGAACAATGCTCGGTTCAGCGATGCAGTCTAGATCAAAGTCAATTCCTATCGTGGCGCCTTGTCCACCCACCGAATCGGGACCGGCAGCACAAAAGTCGATCCAGTCGGCGCCGGGTCCACACATGCTACACGTGGCGTCGTCGGCAACGACCGAAACCGTACCGAGCGCCAGAACGCCGACACAACCCACAGCGAATGCTTCTTTCGTTCCAAGTTTCATTACTTTCTTCCTTTCGCATGGTAATCAAAAAAAATCGAATAGTCCACTCTAGCTTTGTAGCGTCACCCGCCTCGCGAGGACGGTTTTCAGGGGTGGGGACGACCCACGAGATTCCAGGTCCGCATAGCGACCTAATCGGAGGTGCACGGCTATGGGCCTGACGAAGGGTCCAGGAGTGGACTGCCAGGACGACTTGCGATGAAAGCCACCCAACATCGTTGGGCGAACCGGCCGATGACCGGATTGCTGGAAAACCAAAGCGAACGCCGGCCGGAATACCTACGCCGGTTGGATTGCGCACTTCCTTCGCCTCCAACGAATTACATGGACACCGTCACGCTCACGACCGACAACGCCATCGGCAGCAAGCCCAGCGATCATATTCATACCCGCGCAGGATGCCCAAGTCTCGCCATCATTACGGAAGCCGCCGGCGAAAACATGAACGGCTACACACCGAATCCCAAAATGTATCCGGCGCCTTCCTCGGCGCTAGGGCAATCGATCGAGGCGGGACATGCACCGACCCTCGCGTCAGGTCACACAACTCACAAGTTACCGGATTGTGTGCGCCAATGCAAGAAAAATGTGAGGAAAACAAGAAAAACCCTATGCCAACCAAGAACTTGTGCAATTGCACAAACCAACAGAACAAGGCCCACACTGAACGTAGTGCATATGCCAACAAAATCGGGCTTTGCGGTCGAATATCCATGATTCAGACGCATACGCCCGCAGGCCGATCCGTTGCGCATTCGCACAAGAGAATGTGTCGGCGATTGCCTCGATGTGACCCGCATGTCTATGTGATTGACAAGGCGAAGTGA
>JADFIX010000886.1 GCA_022566435.1 Planctomycetota bacterium | reverse complement strand
CCATCGCCCACACGACCCACACCATCGGGGCCATCTCCCAACTGTCCGTTTGCCCCCACCAGCAGGAATCCAACCAGATCGGCGGTATCAGGTAGACCACGGTCGTGGCGATCACCGCTGTCCGCCGGTCGAATACGCAAAAACAAAGCGTCCACACACCGATTGCGAGTACGATATCCCCGATGAAAGGAACGGCGTGAAAGACGACCCTCGCAAGGACCGTGTTGGCGACCATCTCCGGGTCCAGAAAACGGTAGACTTTACCCTGTAGCCAGATCACGTAGAGGCTCAGGGGTGGATAGTTGGTCATTCCGCCTTCTTCGAGCTGCACGAACTTTTGGCCGCGAGGCAGGCTTACCTCCAAGCCTTCGCCATGCGGCTCCGTATACATGCTCAAGAGGCCTTGTTCGGGCGAGGTCGCCTGCTGTGCCCAGACTACGTAGGTCACATGATCCACCGCCCAACTACTCGTATCCACGAACGGGAGATTGAAATCGGGACTCGATAAGGGAATCGTGACCATTCGAAGGACGGTGCCCGCCAATAGCGCCGCCTGGAACCACCGCATGTGAGAGGCTGGCAATTTCGGTGCGAAGTCATGGTTCCGCGATGCAGGCTCGCATCGCGCGTTATTCGGTGTGGGGGATACTTGCAGGTCTTTTCCTTCAGCGCGGCCGTGTTCCTCATTGCTTGGGGATTCTGAACTGTCCACCGCAGCCTTCCTGTTTCTTGCACCGAAAAATCGCCGGTCGAATCGTCTTTCGCCGCCGGCGACAGTCATTCAGAGGTACTCGAATCTCTCGCGGTCGGCAAGCGGGCCGTGACGTGGATAAGATGGCGTCACGTTTATTTGTCTGATGCGGAATCTGCAAATGCGGAGAGCCGGCGGCATGAGAATATGTCCATCGCCGCTGTCCGGAGATCATGGTTCCGCGGCGCGAAAACGACGGCACGTTAGGGCACGCCACAATCGAGACCCCGCCACGAGCACGTCACTCGAGATCGAAAAGGCTGTTGTTATCAACATGATCGAACCAACCGATGTGGAGACGCCGCGGGTCGGCCTTGTACATGCCGCTGGACCAAGTCAGTGTTTGCTGATGGCTGTCCACGTGTCCGTCGCACCATCCAACGTTGGCCATAAGCCGGTGGCGAAAGTGGATGGACGGGTCGGCACGAAACGCGGGCCATTGCGGATGGAATCGCGGCTCCGCAAAGCTGTATTCGATCAGTTGCGTCGCCGCGAACGCCGCGTCGGTAAAGATAATCGTTTCGGCCGGTCGCGCGACCCAGTCGGCCACGGTACCAGCCCGATCGTTGATGATTTCATATTCGCCGGAGGCAAACTGTCTGGTCTGTACGCCGATGAATGCATTGTTATATCCGTATCCACCATTCCCACGCTCGAATCCGCCGCTGCTTAGGGCAATTTCCTCCGCCGGAAACGCCGGGCAGTGTCGTATCTTCGCCTCCGGCCCGAGATACTTGATGAGCGGCCCGCGGGTCGAGTCAAACACGTCGCTGGATTTATCGCGTTGCCCGTGCCACCGATCGAGATTCGCCAACATCTTAGAGGCCCCGGGACAGTACACGCCGCCGAAATCATCGACGTAATATCGAACGGCATGCATGACCTGCGAGATGTTGGATCGACACACGACGCTCTTGGCCTGGGCCCGCGCGCTGGATAGACCGGGAAGCAACATGGAAGCCAAGAGTACGATGATGCCCAGCACCACGAGCGTTTCGAGCAGTGTAAACGCGATCCGCTGTCGACTCGCCTGCATGATGGCGGCAGTGTTTCTGCGCACGGACACGCGGATCCTCCGCTAAATGGGGCCGGTCATTCGAAGCGCCAAGGAACGAAAGTCCTCCAGATCAATCGACTCGTTCACGTCGAAGTCCAGACGCAGGCACGGTTCGCTCAACGCATCACCCGACTCGAAACAGATCATCAGCTCGGCCATGTCGAAGAGATCGTCCCATTTCCAAAATTCCAGGCTTTCGGCAATCAACAAGCTCAACCGGTCGAAGCGAAAAGGCATCACGCCTGCCGGTCGTGAGAAGATCCGTCAGACGATACTTCGTCACCGACCGTGGGAGCATGCAACCGGACCGAAGACTCCCCAGGGAAAAGCCAGGTCTGCGGCCAATGGCAAACTCCGCCAGAAGGGCGATCGCTCATTCCGAGAGGTTCGCACTGAACTTGCTTCCATTCGAGTACTGCTGACTACAATGCAAGGAGGTCGGCATATCGCTCTGGGAAGCTCTCCGCAGCAACTTTGCCTGCCACTATTTGGTTGGAGCAGGGTGCTGGCCGACACCACATGCCCCAATAGCTAACTCTGGCCATACTTGTTGGTTTACGAGGCTAGGCGGTCGAAACGACCGGA
>JADFIX010000885.1 GCA_022566435.1 Planctomycetota bacterium | reverse complement strand
CCATCGTTGGTGGTGAATTGCATGCACTGCAGTTCTTTACCACCTCACCGGGTCTGATCACCGCGACCAGCGCACCGACCAGCCGCCCAACGCATTCTGCGACCGGCGCGCTGGGCGTTGTCCTTCTGTACCGCTCGGACAGGGGGCCGCCGTGGCACGGTCGGCACCGTCGGTCATATAGGAGGCCATCCGCTCGCCGGTATCCGGCGGCAAATCCCCCTGCCAATCGACGAATCCAAATAATCCCGACATGATCCTGCGGTGTGACGCTTCGATCGCAGGTTCGTTCACCCCACGATCGCTCGCTCAGGCCTCTCAACCATCGCGATACTCAACGAGTGTCTTCGGCTTGCCTTTAAACACAGACCGTAGCGCAAAATCCGCATGACCCAACACGATCGGCGCCTTCGAAAGATAATGGTGCAGCGCATAGAGAATCGCCCCACCCATGCCGCCCACTTGTGCCCGGTGACGAAATGCCCCGCGCAAAATCGCTGCAAAGGCAAGCGCGAGCCAAACCGCAAGGGGCCACCACGAACCGATCGTGATACTCGAGATTATGGCGACCAGGGTGATCGCCGCATGCGCGACATTGCGATAACAGGTGCGTCGCCATGCGCGGAGCCCCTTGTAGCGAGACGCCACCTGCGCATAGGCGTAACCCGACCGAAAGCAACGCTTCCAGTATTGGCTGAATCGTGTCATGTGTATGTCGTGCATGGTCATGGGTTCGTCGAGCCGGATGATCGACACATCTGAGTCACGCAACAGGCGAAAACACAGGTCCCGCTCTTCCCCGGCGATTAGACCGGCATCATATCCGCCGACGGTCTCCAATGCTTCTCGGCGAAAAAGGGCATCTCCGCCGCATGCCCCTGTGGACCCCGGCGATACATACCAATCGTGGTGTGTCCAGAAATTGTAGACGGTCGCCGTAGGGGCCATTTCCTCTCGACGACCGAAAACGCATACGATCGTTGGATCGCGCATCGTCTCAACCGCCTTACGAAGCCAAAACGCATCAAGTACCGTGTCGCCGTCCAAAAAGTGAACGAGATCGTGGGTCGCTTCCCTCAGCCCAGCGTTGCGGGCCGCCGCCGCGGACGGAAACTCCGGCTGGATCCGGATGACCTTGGCGCCCAACCGCTCGGCGGCCGAGCAACTCTCGTCGGTCGAGTTCGTGTCCACGTAGATCAACTCGAGCCGTTCCGCCGGGTAGTCGGAAGCTTTGATCGATTCGAGGCATGCCACGAGACGTTGGCCCTCATTGCGACCGATCGCCACCACGCTGACCGCGGGAAGATCGACGTTTCTGCCGCGCTCGACCGCAAACGGCGGCGCCTTGATCGTTTCAGATGGGTTGGTCATTTCCGTGAACTTTACGTCACCAGATAGCGGATCGCCGCTGCCGCGGTGCGGGTCTTGACGCGACTCGCAAGACTACGGCGCGGGCAGTGACGTAGCCAAATCAACAGATACAGCGTGATCTGCAGCAATTCGGATACAACCATTCCACTCCATCCGTAGTAACGCCGCATGTATCGTCTGCTGCTCCTTACCCAATGATCCGGATGGTCGCCGGAGAATGGTCGCACATTGTCGTTGTGCGCTATGCTTTGCCCGCCAAGATGAACGACTTCCGCAGAACCGACATACCATCCTTCCCAACCTTCGCGGGCCATCTTGCGGCACCAATCCGTTTCCTCAAAATACAAGAAGAAACCTTGATCGAGAAAACCTGTTTGCCTAACGCAGTCGGACCGTACCATGAGGCACGCGCCGCACAGCCAGTCCGCTCGAAAACATTTATTGTCGCCCTGACTCGAATGCAGATTCAAGGTATGCCGGCTTCGCGGAAAGCGGCGCGTGAGCCCGACCAAGGCATATGCCGCGCTCAGGATCGTCGGAAATCGTCGTGCGGAAGGCTGATGACTGCCGTCCTCGTTCACCAGACGGGGGCCGCAGTAGCCCACACTGGGCCCATGGTCCATGAAACACGCCAGCTTGGACAAAGCCCCCGGAAGCACCCGCGTATCCGGATTGAGCAAGACGACATACCGCCCCTTCGCTAACCGAAGAGCCACATTGTTGGCAGCCGCAAACCCCATGTTCCTTTCGTTGGCGACCAGTCTCACCTGCGGAAACTCGCGGCGAATCATGTCCGACGAACCGTCCGTGCTGGCATTGTCGACCACCATCGTCTCGACGGTGACGCCGTCGCAACCCACATCAAGGGCGGACAGGCAGTCTCGGATCAGGTCGCGCGTGTTGAAACTGACTATGACAATCGTAAGATCGATCACACGACCCGTTCAGAATAGTGGGGTTGGTTCGCAAGCAACAAACCCGCCCGTCGCCGCTGTTGCTGCGCCCGAGACTCGAGCGCCAGCCGCC
>JADFIX010000884.1 GCA_022566435.1 Planctomycetota bacterium | reverse complement strand
GGGGCGGCTACGGCCTGGTTGCTTCCCTTTCCCGGCTGGCGGGCCGCAATCTGCTGCCCTCGGTTGAGGACGAGACCCGGCTGATTCAGCACACCGTGGACATGGGCGCGGTGGACGGCACCACCGGCGAGCAAAAGTACTACGTCGGTTTTCGCGTGGCGAGGTATCCTTCGCGTTACATGATCTCTGAGCGATAGCTAGCCGCGCGGGTTCAGGTGGGCATCTCAATCTAGTTTCGTCGCAAATGACCAAACTACAAGCCGTACTGCTGCCGCTGTTTCTCGTCTGCTTGATTCTGTTTGGCGGGTGCGGTTCGGAAGATGGCACAGGGGATGAGAATCCCGATCAGGCGACGGACGCTCCTTCCAACGATGGCGCGGAGCCAACACCAATCAACTCAGACCAGTCGCTGCAATTCAAAGACTATAACCTTGTTTTTGTCAGCTTCGACGCCCTGCAGGCCGCCCACGTGGGCTCATTGGGTTACCCGCGCGACGTCACTCCAACGATCGACGCGATGGCGAAGCAGGGCTTCAGCTTTCGCAACAACACTTCGGTGGCCTCCTGGACGGTGCCTGCGTCGATGACTTGGTTCACAGGCGTTTATCCTTCCGAGCACCGGATGACGAACAAATACGCTGTCTTTCAGCCTCCCATCACCAAGATCGCCAATTTGAAGGAACTCTCGCCCGACCTCGTGACATTGGCAGATGTCCTTACGGAAAACGGCTATGCCACCGGCGGCTTCACGGGCAACGCGGGCGTCAGTGGCGGCTTCGGCTACGAACAGGGTTTCGACGAATACTATTACGAAAAGGGAAAGTTCGGCCGCATGGATCAGAGCATCCCACGCGCGCTGGTTTGGTTGAGGGCCAACAAGGACAAAAAGTTCTTCCTCTTCCTGCACGGCTACGACATCCATGGCCAAAGCACGCCGGCGGACGGCTTCGACTACCGCTTTGTCGATAAAGACTACGATCGGCGCTACACCGGCGCCGAATTGGAACAGGAGCTTCTCCGCGAAGAAGGATTGGAAAAGGGTCAGCTTACGATGCGCGAGGAAGACGTCCGCTTTTGGCGCGCGATCTACGACGAGAAGATCCAGCGCACCGATGAGGCATTCAAACAATTCTTATCCGAGTTCGACCAATTGGGTCTCACGGGCAAGACGATTTTTGTGCTCACCTCCGATCACGGGACCGAGTTTTACGAGCATCGGCGATTCGATCACGGTTTCACGCTATACCAGGAATTGATCCATGTGCCCCTGATCATCAAAGTTCCCGGGAAGAATATCGGACGCACAATCGACGATCGCGTGAGCAGCATCGACGTAATGCCGACGATCCTCGACTTATTGGATGTCAACGTATCGGAAAAAGCGAAGCGGCAACTGCGCGGGACAAGCCTTGTACCGGCAATGCAGGGCGAGCGCATCGAGAGGGACGTCTTCTCTGAGACCGACTATCGCGAGTACACGTACAAGCGTTCGATCATCACGCCCGACGGCTGGAAGCTGATCTACACGATGGAGACACAAACTCGTGAACTATACGATCTAACCGGCGATCCTGGCGAGACGAAGAACTTGGTAAATTCGCGGGCCAAGTCGGCCGATGAATTGCAGCGACGGCTGTTCACACACTTCAAATCGATCGGCCGCGATTTGCATGCCCGAGATTGGAAAACCGGTCTCAACCCGGTTTATCCTTCCCAGGCGCCTGATTAAGTTCGATGCGTCAATCAAAATGTGGAGAGCCATTCCGTCGGATGGCGCCGTCCAAGCGCCGCCCTGATCGAAGGGATTGAGCGCGTTGCAACGGCGAAACTTCTGCGCGGCTTGTTTCCCTGACTGCAGGTTCTTGCACCACCTCTTGCTGCCCACGCTTGCGCATCAATTGTCGGAACCGTGTTCCGCGGATGATTACTTTTTCGGCACGGGAGCGACAGTACGATTCTAGTGACTGCTCGTAGTGCAGGCCGGAAAGCGTGCTTTTGCTACTCCACTCTTGACCCTCGATTGCGAGGGTTCCGTAACTCCACTGCCCGAAGCGGCACAACAGTGTGTGTCACTCCGAGGGCGGCCGCATGTGCGGGTATCCTCGGTGCTTAGGAATCGTTCAAAATCAAGTTCGGTATCTTCGGCAGGGCGAGGCTCCCGCCGAGCCGAGAACCGTCCAGAAGCTCTCGGCTCAGCGGGAGCTTCGCCCTCCCGGCCGCAATGTTCAAACGTGGAAGTTATTTTTGAATGATTCCTTAGCATTTCGGTGCGCCGTCAGCACTACCAAGAACGTCTTCTAGCTGAACCGCAGCCGTTGGCGCTTTTGTTTTGGCTTGGGTGTCTCTGATGTCATGCGGCGGATTGTATCGCAGCTGGACCGGATAACCCATCGCAATC
>JADFIX010000883.1 GCA_022566435.1 Planctomycetota bacterium | reverse complement strand
TGCACAAGCGAAAGATCAAAAAAACGTGCCTTCGCTTGCGCTTCAGGCTTGTATGGGCAAACTCTATCGACACATTTTGGCCAATATCGGCAACCATGAATAATTCGCACCAGAGCCGCCGCAACTCCCGCTCGTGGATCGTGATCGAAGAATAGCCCTCGGCCCAGGGGGCCAAGCTACAAAGTCCGCATGTTACGGTTTGTGGCAGTTTACGCACGATCGAATCAGGTCGTTCATGGCGGCACGTCCCTTGGTTAGATCGTGGTTCTTGGTGGCTGCCTGTAACAAAGCGACGCCGTCAACATAGGGTTTGGTAGGTCCTTTATAGTTGAGTACTGAGGTGCCCTTGATTGCATTGGCCAATACTGCCAGTGGTTTGGCGTTTGTGGCGATCAAAATCCAGTCGGGCCGCTCCGACCTGAGTTGATCCTGAACGATCTGTAGGGGTGCCTTCTTACCCTTGGGGGCTTTGTGGGCGGCGAGCATAAGCTCTTTCACCGTCGGCTTATTTTTCTTAGCCGCCTGCACGCCGCGTTGTGAGAATAGGCCGAAAAAGGTGACCAGCAGCAGCGCCGCGGCCGGCACGATCATCGCAATCTTGGCAGTCTTGGTATTCATTGGCTTTCTCCGATGTGAGGATTCCTCGGTCCGCGTCAGTTGGGTGTGTAGACCGAAGGGTCGCATTTACTAGAACGAAGCCGCGTCCCACAAAAACGAGATTCAACGCGTCCGACCTACCGGACGGTCCACTCCCCCAACATCGGCGTTGACGCCGCGGAAGTTGTACACGGGCCAGGGGCCCATGCTACTGATCGTCGCGGAAATCCCAGCAGATTAACTGCCCAGAGTCGCTTACGCCAATTAAGAGCTGCTTAGGGCGCTGGTTTCGGCGACGTTACGCCGTCGGCGAGCATCACTCGACGAAACGCGGCAATTGTTTCGGCCGAGGGCTTGAAGTTTCCAGGGCGGTGACCTTCCGCGATGCGTAGTGGCGTCCACCCATACTTGTTTTTGCGATTCCAGACTTCGATCTTGGCACCCTTTTCGCTGAGCAGTTGTACAATCTTTGGGAGGCTCTTGTAGGCGGCCCCATGCATGGCGGTTTCGCCATTGTCGTCAACCGCATTCACATCGGCACCGAGTTTCAATGCCAGCTTGACTGCCTCGATGGCTTCGAGCTCGGTGCCCGCTTCTTCGCCAGGAGCAAGTGTCCCGACTCCGGCCGCGGCCATGAGCGGAGTGCAGTTATCTGCATTTGTCAAATGCGGATCAGCGCCTAACTCGATCAGCAGACGCATGAGTGCGACATCCGCCGTCTTGGCAGCCAAGAGGAACGTTGTTGCGCCGGTCCTGTTGAGGTGTCCCCGTCCCGATTTTCCCTTCTTCAGTTGTGTGTTCACGTTCGCTCCGCGAGCCACAAGCATTCGGACAAACTGAAGACTGCTCAGGTTTCCGGATCCAATCGGAGCCGGGTCTCCGTCGAGGCCATCGCCACGGTTCGGTTTGCGGACCCACGTGATGATGTGTAGTGGTGTGAATCCGCTACGCTGGTCGTTCGGATCAGCGCCGGCCTTCAATAGAGCAACAGCAAGTTCGAAATGCCCGTTCTCGACCGCCAAGGCCAACGGACTCGTTCCACGCCTGGGCCCTTTGCCGGAGGTTTTTATTGGCTGCATGACTGCGTTCACGTCAGCACCGGCTTTCAGCAGGACTTGGGTAACTTTGGTTCTTCCTTCGCGCACGGCAAAAAAGAGGGGAGTAAAACCTGATTCCACAGAGGTAAGAAAGTCTGCTTCTGATTTGAGCAGTTCCTCGACAACCTTGACATGACCGTCGGCCGCCGCCCACATGAGAGCCGTCTGTCCGTTCCATTCCTTCGCGTTCACTTTGGCGCCATGAGAGAGCAGCGCTTTAACGGGACCAATCTTGCCCGTGCGTGCGGCGGTCATGAGGACAGTTTCTCCGCCGCGCAGGGTTGTGTTCGAGTTGGCACCGGCCTCGAGGAACAGTTCGACCATCGCCTCGTTTCCGTTCAGGCAAGCCAACGAGAGGGGCGCAACTCCATAACGATTCGTGGCTTTCACGTTGGCTCCAGCATCCACTAGAAGCCGCGTTGTTTTCAGATCGTCGTGGTAGGCCGTCCAATGGAGCGCCGACATGCCATCGACTTGAGCGGCGTTCACGTCGATGTGTTGTTTTAGGAGACGTTGGATCGTCGCGGCATCGTTTTGTTCTGCTGCGTCGGCGAGCAGCGCGTCGCCAGCCCAGGCAGCTGTGCATGCTGGAATCACGAATGCGAATACGCAGGCCACAAGTCGTTTTACGTTCATTTCATTTGTCCGAATCATTAGCCGGAACGCGCTGTAGGCCGGTCTCTCCGAGACTCGCCTACGGCATTT
>JADFIX010000882.1 GCA_022566435.1 Planctomycetota bacterium | reverse complement strand
AGTTGCATTTGCAAACGCCGGTCGGAAGGGACAAAAGTGACGTAGGTTATGCTTTAGCATAACGCTTTTGCATATCACCGCTACCACCACGACGTTGAGTGGGTCTTGTTATGCTGAAGCATAACCTACGGCTAGAGCAAAACCTACGCCGCTATGAGCCGACGTGAAATGCCCCCAAACAAAACGAGCCGGCCATCGGAGTCGTTCGACTCCGCTTGGACGTTGTAATCAACGCCAACGCCGAACGAGGCCGGGACCGTAATCTCGACCCAGGGTTCGCTTCCGGTCGTGCCGCTCCAGGTGAGGAACGGCGTAGCGTCGATAATACTCGGTGATCGCCGCGGTTGCCGACCGCGCTGTCATCGCAACGACAATGCACGCCAGCGTGAACCTCCCGAGAGCAGTACGAATGCAAGTATTGCGGCGACTCCAAGTGGGAACTCGAATCGGACGATTGGAGTGCCGGCGAAGTGTAACCGGCCGTTATGCGGCTACGATCGCCCGATCGGACGCCGGCCCGATCCCGCTTGCTTGCCGTGGCCTAAATCCTTGCGCATCGCGCGAATCACGTCATCCATCACAACAATATTGTTTAGCGAACCGCCATTCTTATTGGCCCGACGAAAATTGGCATACGCGCGAACAACTCCAGGCGACCCCCAAAGGACTAAATCGGTCGTGAAATCCTGGAAGAACTTTTCGAGTTCCGTGTCCTTGATCATCGCGTTCTCGGATTTGTCCTTATCGTATTTGTACATGACTTCCATGACCTTCTTGATGAATCTCGAGTAAAGGTCGATTTTTTGCGGGCGATGCGATTCCGAGACTTCTCGAGCCTTCGTGCGTTGCTGCGAGAGAGTTACCGCTCCGACCGCTGCAAGAACCGTGGCCGCAGCCGCAATAATTGCCGCCCCAACTTGGGACTCTTGAGCGGATAGCCATAGAAAAACTGACTTAAAGAGAACCCAAAGAACGTACGGGCCGCCGACTATTGCGGCGAAAATAATGACGAGAGCGACAGTGGTGTATATCCGTTTCATGGATACCTTGCTCTTGTCGTTTTTGTCTCACGGTTCCCAGACATATCAGCGTTTCGAGTTTTCTACCGAATCGCACGCGAACGGAATACCGCGTATCGGACTTTCCGTCAATGGAGCGCGACCCCTGTCGGACAAGTGGATCGCCTGCATCAACCAATCGCCTCCGAAATAGTCGCAGCAGGTCCTCGACCTACCCTTCCGCCCTCGACGCCGCCGCACCGCGGGCGTCCTACTTCAACTGACCGATCAAATCTCGCACGCAGGAAAGCCCGCGACGATTGAGGTAATCGCGCAGTCCGTCGAGGATTTGCTCCGGGGCTCGCGGATCGACGAACAGCGCCGTGCCCACGGCGACGGCCGACGCACCCGCCAAGAAGAATTCCACCGCATCGCGCCAGTCGCAGATCCCGCCCATGCCGATCAGAGGCACGCCAGCCTTCTTCGACACCTTGGTGTACACCTGGTCGACCATGAACAATGCCACCGGCTTGACAGCCGGACCGGAAAGACCGCCGGTGCGATTCGCCAGCATCGGCTCCCACGAATCGACGTTGATGGCCATACCTTGCAAAGTGTTGATCAAAGACAGGATGTCCGCCCCACCGTCGATGGCCGCGGCGGCGGTCTCGGTCACATCGGTGACGTTGGGCGAGAGTTTGACGATGAGCTTGGCCCGCTTGACGTGCGGTCGAACCGCGGCAACGAACCGCAGAAGTCTCTTCGCGTCCGTACCGAATTCCAATCCGTCGACGACGTTCGGGCAAGAGACATTTAGCTCGAGCCCGGCAATACAATCGCAGGCATCCAATCTCGCACAGACGGTTTGGAAATCCTCGACGCTGTGTCCGACGACGTTGACGATCACCGGCACGCCCATTTGCTCGATGAACGGCACGCACTCTTCCACGAACTTGTCCAACCCGACGTTGGCCAGGCCGATGGCGTTCAGCATGCCGCCGCGCGTTTCCACGGTGCGTTCCGGCGGATTGCCCTTACGGGGTTCGACGGAAATGGCCTTGGTCACGAAAGCCCCAAGCCGGGTCACGTCAGCGAAATTGCAGTATTCCGGTCCGTTGCCGCTGGTTCCGGATGCAGTCATCACGGGATTGGCAAGCGGCAAACCGGCCAAATCCACGGAGAGATCGGCTGCCTGTGCGTTCGTCGGTGGTTCGGTCATGCCATGCAACATCGCGCGGGAAACGACTTCTGTCAACCGGATCGGCCTCGACAACCTATTACGGTGTTTCATAAATCGTGCGACTATCGCTACCTCTGACGAGCCGCATGCTTCAGCTTGCGCGGCCTCGCGACACCTCGTTTGACCGTCAGGTTCGGGGGCGCCGCGCGGGCTGAAGCCCGCGGCTC
>JADFIX010000038.1:2224-11898 GCA_022566435.1 Planctomycetota bacterium | reverse complement strand
CTTCCTGCTCGACGAGACGGGTGCGAATTAGGATAGCCTTGTCGTAGTCTTTGATGGCGTCGTCGAGCTTGCCTTGGGTTTGAAACGTACCCCCGCGATTGCTGAGGCATATGGCGAGGTCGTTTGCCAGTTCGGTTCGCCCTTCCTGCTCGACGAGTGCGGTGAAGTGAGAGACAATTTCGTCGAAGTGACTAGAGGCTGCGGGAAGTTGCCCGAGTTTCGCCAAACAAATGGCGATGGCTTGACGTGTAGCCCACCGATCGGGACGCAGTTCGAGAATCCGCTCGTAGCACGCCAGGGCTTTTCGCCATTCTCGAAGACCGTAGAAGCCGCCACCGAGCACCTGATTCAACTCAATCGCACGGTCTATTTGTGGCTCGGCCTGTTCAATCTGTTTCTTGGCGGCCTGAAACTCGGCGATTGCCTCTTCCACCGGCACAAGGGTCGGTACCTCAATATAACGATGTTGTGCATTGGCCAGCGTTGCCTTTGCCAGCCGGAAACGCAGATCGTCTTCGTCGGAGAGCTTCTCAACGGCGACTTCAGCCTCGAACTCGGTAATGAGCGCCGCCAGCGCTTCGGCGTGCGCGGCGATTTCGGGGTTCGTCTCAGCAAGTGAGTCAGCCCATCGAGCGGCAACCCCTATGCCGCTGACAAGCTTGTCTAAGTCGGCCTGTAGCCTGGCACGTACTTCGTCCATCCTCGCTAACTTCTGCTCGGTGGCATCGTCCATAAATAACGGTTTGAAGGCATCCTGATACAAACCGGCGAACAAGCCGGCGAATGTGAGAAGGGAAAGGAGAATGACCCAGCGTTGATAGCGATGATGGTGACAAAACAGTCGTTTTGGCCCAGGAGGTTTGAGGCAACGCTTGAATGGACGAGTCCAGCCAAGGCAGGTCCGCTTGGACTCTGTTGACTCCGGCAATTCGGGATTCTGCGGGCTGGATGACATTTCGATCAACCTCGTCCAACGATAGCTCGCTGCAAGTGTATCACCGGCGTCGATGCGGCGATAGGAAAGAAGGCCGCTCCTTGATAGTCGCGATACTAATGCTTCGGAATGCGTCGGCACACTCGTTTGCCCGTGTTTTTTGCAAGTGTGCCACGGGCAAGCTACCGCTTGCCCATGCCACCCGAAAACACCCACCGAATTCATTTTCCTGATCGTCTGTGACCTATCTTCCGCATACTCTTGTGGATCGACTTCCAGCGGGCTTGCTCTTCGAGACGGGCGCGGTGGTCCTGGCGGCGCCGAAGGTGACGCAACTCACGCGGCAGCCGGTCGTGTCACAGTGGCAGCATGGGCGGATCGCATATACAGTTGACTCCGATGAGTGGAAAGACAAGAGAAAACGACGCATGCGTGCAAGGCTCAGGCGATTCGTCGCACTCGGCCGAAGGGCACGCCGTACAATCCACGCACGTCATCGACGTCGAGCCCCGAAAGAGTTTATTCGGTGGAATTATCGTCATGTTCGTGACGGTTTTGGGGATGATTCTAATCGGAGTGACCCTTGTCGGAATCGAATTGTGGTGGCCCAATCACCGGGTCATGTCCAACGTCGCATGCGTGGGCATGGCCCTCCTGTGTCTCGCCCTGTTTTTCCTCGCCCTAAGAAGACACGCGTACGGCCGCGTGAGAAGCCTGTGCCACAAGTACGCCAACCGCAGCACGGAAGAGCTGGTGCGCATTATCGTCGGCGGTTTCAGGGGCCCGGGCATGAGCGTCCTAGCGACGGCCCTCGCGGATGTTCTCTCGCAAAGGCGCGAAGCCGGTTTCGTCATCCGCTGTTGCCCGCGAGACGAACGCGACGCTATTGAACCAGTGGCGTTTCCCTTCGAGCCGCTGGTGCTGGACGAAGCAGACGACGCAACGGCGGCGTTTCGTCATGCACTGAACTCGCACGACGGTCATGATTCCGCAGGGCAGACGCCCGCCGATGCCGACGAACCGGAATCCAGGTTTAAGCGCGAGATTCGGCGGAGAAACAAGCTTGCGGGTATATCGGGTTCATGTATCGCCTTCTTCTGGGTCACTTTTGTTTTGCTTGCAGTAGGTTTGATCATCATCGGCCAAATCTTTGGCGCAGCGATTATAGTCGCGTTACTTGTCATCTCGTTCTTCGCGGGCTCCAGCTCGTCGCGCGTTCTTTCAAACCGAGACTGCTGGTTGCTGGTACCGGGCGGTCTGCTTGTTCGCCGTAGCGGTTGGCGTTCAGGTGGAGTCTCGGTGCACCGCTACGAACGGTCACGGGCCGTGCTTGTCGTGCTGCGGTCAAGAGGTACGGTGTGGCTCTCGGCCGTCAGCGACGGGCGGTCCCTTCACTTCACTTCCGTTACCAAGGATGAAGTCAATGTGCTTCTGCGTTGCTGGCTGAGTCCACTAGCGCCGCTTCCGATCGACAGATACAGCGACTTCGCCGGTTCGACGTAATGCGATCCATGTTGCGTGATGCTCGTTTCTTAGTCCCGTAGGGACTTGAGAACTTAGCCACGGGCGCAAGCCCGTGGAACGAAGATACGAGAAACACAGAAGCCCCGGAGGGGCGAAGGAGGTCCGTGAGCGCGGCGTAGGTGTGTCCCAACGGACAACCTCTCCAATCCACCGCCCCTCCGGGGCTGGCAGACTGTTGGCTTCTCTATTCCACGGGCTTGCGCCCGTGGCTACTTGCCATCGCCCCTGACGGGGCTTCATGAATCCAGCCAACCGTGAGTCATCCCATCACGTACCGCTCGTCGTATTCGATGCCATGTCGTTCTAGGAAGGCGACGAACTCGTCTTCGAACGATAGCGTCGCGTGGTGCGTTGATTGATTGCGAATGTATGCCTCTACGTCGCCGAGGAGGGACCGACTCACGGTGAAAGCCGCGTAGCCCGCTTGCCATGCGAAAGCCTGCATTTCCGGCATGTTCTCGTGCACCCACTTGGACGAGTTCGCCTTGATCCGGCGTAACATGTCGGCCAAACAGGTTGTCGGATGGAGGGTCGCAAGGAGATGAATGTGATCGGGCATTCCGCCGATTGCAATGGGGATGCCGTTCTCGCCTCGCACGATCCCACCGATGTATTCGTAAAGCCGCGTTTGTATGTTCGGTTGGATCGACGGCACACGGTCCTTGGTGGCAAAAACGATATGGTATTGCAGCGCGGTGTACGTGTGTCCCATTGAACCACTCTCCGATCCGCCGCCCCTCCGGGGCTGGCGGACTATCGGCTTCTCTATTCCACGGGCTCGCGCCCATGGCTACGTGCCGCCGCCCCTCTGGGGCTAATGGACTTCCGTTGTCCCTATACCACGGGCTTGCATCCGTGGCTACATGGTTGTCGCTCCCGCCTGGCCTGGCTCTGTCGGTGAATAGCAGAACGCCTGCTGGAGGCGTGTGGCCGACGTCCTTGTGTCGGACTCCAACTCCACGTCACAGTCGCCAGGCTGTCCCACCGAGTTCATTTTCCCGATCGTTTGTGGCCTATCTTCCTCATGTTCTTATGGATCGACTTCCAGCGCGCTTGCTCTTCGAGACGGGCGCGGTGGTCCTGGCGGCGCCGACGGTGACGCAAACCACTTCCGGGACGCCACCGATGCCGAGGTGAGTCTGCTGCTTCGGTGCTGGCTCAGTCCGCTTGAGCCGCTCCCGCTGGAAAGGTACAGTGATTTGGGGGCACCGGCATGACCAGGCTTTTTCGGAATGACAAGAGAGCAAGGCCAACATGACTGACGCAACCGAAACTCCATCGACTAGCCATGCACCGACAAACACCGAGGATTGCGTAATCGACGTGGAGTTGCGGAGCCGCCCATCCCATGTGATTGTCCGAGTAATTCTCCTATTGCTATTGTTTGTAGCAACGACGGTATGCACGTTCGCTTGCATCGAATCCGGGTCCGTGCGGCAAGGCATTTTGCAAACCGCCTTTGCGCTGGGATTCTTTCTCGCGGGTCTGCTTCTCTTCTACCTTGTCGTCAGGAAAAGAATCTACTTCCGACTCAGTCAACTATGCAGCAAGCATCGTGATCAAACGACGAGCGACTTGTTGCGGGCCATTGCACACGACGTTGGACGACCGGACGCCGGTGTGCTGGTCGGCGCGCTGGCCGAACTCTTGCCTCGGGAACGAAGGGTGGGATTTGTCATTCGTTTCTGCCCGCCCGTCTTCCGAGGTGTCGTGCATCCCGTCAGTGTACCATTCGAACCTCTTGCCCTTGATGAGGGAGATGCAGGGACGCTGGCATTCTACCAAGCGCTGAATCCGCCTGATGAAGACCCATCAAGCCCATCTCAGTCCGGTTCCACCGCTACCTCCGGGCTTCACGTGCCACCGCCAATTCGGAAACAATACAAACTGATGAGCGCGGGGTGGGGCTGGGCGGTGTTCAGTCTAACCTGCTTAGCGCTGTACGCTACTGCTCTTATCGTCACAGGTCATGCGGACAGGCTCATGATTTACCTTGGCTACGGATTGTTCCTGCTATTATGGAATGCCCATTCTACTCGGTCCGTTGATTCACGCGAGTGCTGGTTGGTTGTTCCCGGAGGCCTGCTAGTACGGAAGGCGAGTCGTTGGCGTTCTGCAAAGTCTACACTGGTACGATATGAGCGCTCCGAGGCGATTCTTGTAATCATTCGCATGGGAAAAGAGCAATGGTTGATGTCCGTCGGCGACGGCAAATCACAACACGTCACATCTGGCACGGAAACGGAGGTCATGTTACTCATGCGATGCTGGCTGAGTCCACTTAGGCCGCTCCCGATCGACAGATACAGCGACTTTGGCGGTCCGGCGTAGTGCGATCGTTACGGCGCGCGGGATGACGCACTCGATTTTCTTGACGATTTAACATGCTGCATGCTCACCTTGAAACCACCCACCCCACTGTCATAGAATCCGTTTTTGTGCTTTGGCATCGGGCGGCGGGTAGGACGGCCGGATTCGGGTCGATGCACGGAATGGTCTTGACCTGAGTCGCGGGCGGTATCTGGTAGGATAGAATCGGCAGCCTACGAGGGTGTCCGCGCAAGCTGAAGCCTGCGGCGCAGCGCGCGGTAGAAAGAAACGCACGGTTGCCCCGGTGACGGACAAGACGACGACGCCCTTGCTGTTCGGCCAGTGGTTCCCGCCATCAAGGCCCCCGGAAGACTCACCCCTCCAAGTCAAACGCCATGGCGGGCACACCACGAAAAAACGCCGCGGACAACCAAGTTGCCGCGGCGATCACCAAACGGTATTCGAGGAACGAGCCGTTCAGCCAGGCTACCATCGGTCGCCGACGCGCTACTTGGTCTCCTCCGTCTTTTCGGCCTCACCTTCGGTCGACTCCTCGCCCTCGGTTTTCTTTTCAGCCTTGTCTTTCTTGCCGACGGCGGCCTTGCGGTGCACGATTTTCGGCATTCCGAAAGGAGACGTGTCGTCGGTCCAACGATCCGTTTCTTTCAAGTACTGCACACGTTCCGCCCGGGTAAGCACGTTGCGGTGTCGTTGCAGTGTGTTTTTCGACTTAAGTGATTTGTCCATCGACATTCGAGTAGCTCCCGTTACCAAGCATCGCCCTTGAGCGTCTTGAAGTATCCTTTTAGCTTGTAGCCGCCACCCTGGGCGTAAAACAGTTTACCGATCTTGTGTACTTCTTCCAGCGCCGCAGCCGCCATTTGCTTCTGTGCCGGATCCCTTCGATTGAACCCCTGTGTCGTGATCAACTGGATCGAGCCGCGCGGCTGGATCACCATGGCAGTCTCAACACCGTACTTTGCCAAATACGCCCGGGCTCGACGTGAGCTTCTACGGCACCGGGGTCGCCGTCGGCGATTATGACAACGACGGCTTCGTCGACCTGTTTGTGACGGCCGTCGGTCGAAACCACTTGTTTCACAACGATGATGGACGATTTGTCGACGTGACCGCTGCGGCGGATGTGGGAGGTGAGAAGAGTGAGTGGAGCACCAGCACCGGGTTTGTGGATTACGACAACGACGGTGATCTCGACCTCGTGGTGTGCAACTACGTTCGCTGGTCGAGGGTGATCGACTTCGAGGTGGACTATCGCCTTGTCGGTCTCGGTCGTTCGTACGGTCCGCCCATGAATTTCGAGGGAACTTTTCTCTATCTGTACCGCAATGATGGTGGGGGGAGGTTCACTGACGTGTCCGCCGCAAGCGGACTACAGGTAAAGAATCCCGCGACTTCTCAGCCGATGGCCAAGGCACTCGGGCTCGCGCCCTTTGATTTCGATCACGATGGGTGGATCGATCTGTTCGTCGCCAACGATACCGTCGCCAACTTTCTCTTTCGCAATCTTGGCGACGGTACGTTCGAAGAAGTCGCTGCGCTGTATGGTTTGGCCTACGACAACAACGGCAGTGCCACCGGCGCCATGGGCGTCGATGTGGGACACTATCGAAACGACGCCGATGTCGGCATCGCGGTGGGAAACTTCGCCAACGAAATGACCTCGCTCTTCGTCTCGCAGGGCGAGCCGACGCTCTATACGGACGAAGCGATTATAGAGGGCGTCGGGGCGCCGACGCGACTGATGCTGTCGTTCGGCCTGTTTCTTTTCGACTACGATCTGGACGGTCGGCTCGATCTCTTTCAAACGAACGGGCATCTCGAAGAGGAAATCAACCTCGTTCAGCCGAGCCAGCATTACGAGCAGCCGGCGCAGTTGATGTGGAATCGTGGTCCCGATGCCACCGCCCACTTCTCGTCGGTGGCCCCGGACACCACAGGTGATTTGGGCGTGCCCATGGTCGGTCGAGGGGCGGCCTATGCCGACGTCGACGGCGACGGTGATTTGGATATCGTCGTGACACAATCGGGCCGCCGCCCGATGCTTCTGCGAAACGACCGGTCACCGGGTCACGGTGTGCTCCGAGTGCGGTTGGTGGGGAAATCGTGCAACCGGGATGCCATCGGTGCGCGATTGACGTTGACGTTGGGCGGCGTCGTACAACGGCGCGTGGTCATGCCCACGCGCAGCTATCTCTCGCAAGTGGAACTGCCCGTGACCTTCGGGCTAGGTGGGGCGGAGGCGATCGAAAGTCTAGAAATCACCTGGCCGGGCGGCGGCCATGCGGACTATAAGTCCCTTGCGCCGACCGCGATCCTGCGGATCGATCAGGATGCCGGCCTATCGACGATTTCGAGATTGCGTGGTGGAAGGGCATGCGTGTGGGTTTGTCGTGTTCTTACGCGGCGATCGCAAGAAAATAGGGACGCTGCCGATTGACGACAGCGCCCCTTGGATTTGGCTTTCTCTTTTCAGGTCCGCCGACGATCTGTCGACGGTCCGACTATCGCTAGGATTCCTACTGTGCCGCAAGCGTGGTTTGAACGCTGCTGAACAAACTGTTGACCTCGGCACCGAGCAGGGAAATCGTCGCAATGCACGCGACGATAATCAGCGACAACATCACGGCATATTCTGTTGCCGTGGGGCCATCCTCGGATTTGATGAAACGTTTCGCCGTATTCAAGAATTTCTGCATCTTTCGTCTCCTTCTTTTTCGATGGGATCGGTATCTCGATCCTGGTTAATTTCGAAGGTCGCACAAGCTCGAGTTTGGCTTGCTCCTCCGTCGTCACTCGGTCCTCTCTGGACAACGATAGAAAGTCTTCCTACTGAGCCGCAAGCGTGGTCTGGACGCTGGTGAACATCGTGTTGATCTCGGCACCGAGCAAGGAAATCGTCGCAATGCACGCCACGATAATCAGAGACAGCATCACGGCATATTCTGTTGCCGTCGGACCATCCTCGGACTTGATGAAACGTTTTGCGGTGTTCAGGAATTTCTGCATCTTTCGTCTCCTTCTTCAGCGATGGGATCAGTGTCTCGATCCTGGTTAAAGTCGAAGGTCGTACAAGCTCGCATATGGCTTGCCCCTCCGTCGTGACTCGATCCTCTTGGGATTACGAGTGTAAAGCATCTGCGGTCACCGGCTTTTTCATTCAGCCGGCTCGGCTGCCGTACAGGTGCGAAGGATCGACCGGCCATGACGCCGGCTCGCCCGTTCGCCCTGAGTCAGGTGCCGACCACGATGCTCAAGTGGCGACACCTATGACTTACATAACGGGGGGACCGAATGCAAAAGACTTGTGCAAAAAATTTGAATTTTTCCAAATAATCGGACGACGATGGGTGAGGGGCGCTCGGTTCCAGCGTCCGATCTTACGATCTGTTCGATGGACCCTATAAGATCGATCTTCTAGGCGAACGACAGGCGTCGTCCGATACCCGTCTTCTTGGCCGCATGATCCCATCAAGAGCGAGACCGTCGGCGGTACGGTCCGACCTGTCGCTCAAGGCGCGGTCATTTCTTCAATCATTCGTACGAGTTCCGCCATTTCCCGTTCACCGTCACCGAAGGTCGCCGGCCAGTTGCCCGCCCCGCCGAAATAGCCGAGCAAGGGTATCCCCTCCGCGAGATCGTCCGCGTAGCCGTTGAAAATTTCGCTTCCTCGGCGAAGGGCCTCGCGATCGGCAGATGCCTGCGTGCTGGTAAGAAGGTCGGCGAGTGGGATGTACTGGAAATTCGGCTGCGGAAGAACAAGGGCACGAACATCGTAGATCACGGTTTGGACGACTTGTCCGCGATCGTCTTCATAGGGTAGGCCTTCGAACATGACGCCGCCACGATCCGGCGCCCTAGCCGCAGTGGATTCCCAGTCGCGGGGATAGACCACGACTTTTTCCGTCTGCGCGGGGTCTTCGCCTAAGCGGGTCAGCGCTTCCGCCAGCGGCGTCTGATTTTTTGGCGGTTTGACCGGGGGCAAGTCGGTTTTTGGATCGGGAGTGTCAGGCGTGGATGGCGTCGAGTGCGGATCAAGGCGATTCGCCGGATCCCGCGTCTTCTGTGCCGCCGCGACTTTCTTCTCTACACGCGAGTCGACAATGACCTGCATCAGCGACAAGGCGAGCGTCGAGCGCTGAAGCGAAAGCGACAGCTTCTCGAGCTTTTCCAAGCCGACCCACGCCATGGCCGCCGCGTCGTCCCATCGACCCTCGGTAAGTCTGGACTCTGCGGTAAAAAGCGCCAGCTCGACGGCGCTCTTGGTCAGTTCCATCCTCGCACTCTTCACGGCTGCGGCGTCAGGCGGCGGTTGAGTTTCCTCTGTTTTTTGCGCGTGAATTGATGATGGCTGGAAAACAACACACAGAAAGAAGAATGAAAGGCAGCGATTCATCCGAACGACCCCCGGCTTTGGGGACGCAGATTACGATTACGACGTAGAACCCACGTCCCAACTGGTGTCTAAGTTTTCCCGTACCCCTACCGCATGATTATCAGGCTCTTGTAGGTGGTAGGTCAACCCGCAATCATGCGCCCGAATTCGACACGCTCTAGTGAGGGGACGTTTCTTGCAAGTGGCGTGTCGCCGTGGGATTTCAGAGCACTGAAAGCGGTAAGTCGCTGCCCCGCTGCGGCAAGTATGTGCCGTGGGTTCGCGTTGGAGTGACACGATCCACTCGAACGCCGACAAGATCGCCTGGCTCAATATGGCTTGGGGCATCGAAATATATGGCGAAGTAGCGATCGGTTCGACCGTGCGCGATCCGCGGGTTCGCCAAGTCGGGGTCGGCCTGGTGACCCTGAGACTCCACCAGGACCCGTTCGACCGACCCGATGGCACGGCGTCGGAAAGCTAGCGAGCATTCCCGCTCGATTTCTGCCAAAC
>JADFIX010000038.1:0-2214 GCA_022566435.1 Planctomycetota bacterium | reverse complement strand
GTTCGTTCATCCGACTACGATTCATTCGCGTACGAATCGTAGTCGGATGAACGAACTGCGATTTCCAGCGGGCGGCGGCGGTCCCCTCGCGAGAGCTAAAGGGAAACGCGTGGATCTTGGCGAATTCCACATATTTCGCCATCTCGACGGAATCTTCAAAGTCTGCGTCGGATTCTCCGGGAAATCCCACGATGATGTCCGTCGAGATTGCGGGGCGATTCAAGACTTGCTTCACACGGACGATCATCTGCCGAAACGCGTCCCGCTCATACTGGCGGTTCATGCGCCGGAGAATCTCAGCGCTTCCTGATTGGAGCGGAAGATGGAGGTGCGGCACACAGTTTTCATGGGTCCCGAGCACTTCCAATAGTGCCTCATCAACGTCACCCGGTTCCAGGCTGGAAAGCCGGAGACGTTGCAATCCGTCCACGGCGGCGAGGGCCGCGACGAGTTCTGCCAAAGGAGATCGCGATCGGTCGAAACGCTTGCGAATCGCCGTTTCTCGCCCATAAGCCCCCAGAAAAATGCCGGTGACGATGATCTCTTTATGACCCGCCTCGACGAGTGACCGCGCCTCGCTAACGGCCGCCGTAATGGGCTTCCAGGCGAGCCGTGGTCGCAGGCGTGGAATAATACAGTAGGTGCAATGGGCGTCGCAGCCGTCCTGGACCTTGAGAAACGCACGCTGATGTCCGCAAAATTGCTCAATCCTTCCGATCTTGTTGATTTCGTTATTGACAATCGGCAAGGTAGGTGACACAATGTTATGGGTAGCAGCTTTACCTGGCTGCCTTCCGGGGTTCTTGTCCGGCTCGTGCGGACTTATACATAGCTCATTCCTTTGGGCGGTCGGTGCCTTCGGGCGAGTACGACTGTGGGGTTCGGTCTCGCTGTTGGAGCGGGACGGGTTTTTCTTCAAAGCTTCGACAATGCACGACTCTAGCTGCGCGATTCGGTCGCTCACGTGGTCCACGGTGGCGATGACGCCGGGTATACGAGCGAGGACCTCGCCGTCCGCCGACGCCCCGCATCCGACCACCACCACGGGCGTACCGTCCCGCGCGAGCCGTCGAATGGCCTGACGGCTCTTGCGAAGGGCTGAGACCGTCACGGCGCAGGTGTTGATCACCGCGATGTCGGCGACTTGCGACGGCAGTGCGGGGCAAAGTCCGTGAGATTCGAAAAGCTCGCGGATTTGCTGCGACTCGTATTGGTTGACTTTACAGCCGAGGGTGCTCAGCCGATACTTCCCTGCCATTACGGGGGATCATACTCCGTGATGGACGAAAGCGAAAGGTCGGTGGCGATTGCCTTCGGCCGGCTCATACCGAATGAGGCTTCGTAGCACCAAGGAGAAGGATTCCGATGGGGAGCACACAGGCGGTTTGGGGAATTGACGTCGGACGGTGCGCCCTGAAGGCGATCAAGCTTCGCGCGGCTGCTGACGGCAAAGTTGAAATTGTGGGGCAGGATTATGTGGCCCACGAGAGCATCTTGTCGCAACCGGACGCCAATCGCCAAGAGTTGATCTCCGCCGCGTTGGAACAGTTTCTGTCGCGAAACGACATTTCAAAAGATCAAGTCGTGGTGAGTGTTCCAGGACAACACACTCTCGCCCGTTTCACGAAGCTGCCGCCTGTCGCACCCAAGCGCATTCCCGACATTGTTCGATACGAGGCGGACCAGCAGATCCCCTTCGACATGGACGAGGTGATCTGGGACTACCAGATTTTCGAGCAGGAAGGGCTTCCCGACGTGGAAGTCGGCATTTTCGCAATGAAGCGCGAGTTCTTACGGGAGCACCTGCTCCATTTCGAGCAAGCCTCGATCGAGCCGAGCGTGGTGCAGTCGTGTCCCTTGGCGGTCTACAACGCGGCCCATTTTGACGGCATGCTGGGTGACGAGACAGCGGTCATATTGGACATCGGCGCGGAAAACATCGATCTGGTGATCGCCACCGCCGGGAGTCTCTGGACACGCACGATTCCGATCGGCGGCAACAGCTTTACCGAGGCGCTGGTCAAGTCGTTCAAGCTCTCGTTCAGCAAGGCGGAGAATCTGAAGACGACTGCCGAGAGCAGCAAGTATCGCCGCCAGATATTTCAGGCGATGAGGCCCATTTTTGCGGACATGGTTCAAGAACTTCAACGGTCGATCGGTTTTTACTCGTCCACGCACCGTGAGGCGCATATCGACCAAGTGATCGGTTACGGC
>JADFIX010000037.1 GCA_022566435.1 Planctomycetota bacterium | reverse complement strand
CCATGCCATACACGCGTCCGTGGCCGTCGTGCAACGCCGCGACGAGTCGCCTTAGCGTGTCGAGAAACGCACGTTCGTCGGAATCGTTTGCTGCGGCCGTCAGGGCCCGCCGCAACTCGGCCGGCCAATCCGCATGCACGACATCGAAATATGGATAAAAATGCTGAAAGACATTCCATGCCAAGCCAACCGCCGCTAGCCTCGTTGCTCGGTCGCCACCAGAAGGCCGAGGCACCTGGGTATCCGCGGACGCCGAGGAGTCCTGCTCTGCTTTCGCAGCGGGAAGTGTGCCGCTTTCGGTGGCCCAAAGCGCCATCGGCACGGCGCAAGAGACACCTCCGCCAAGTTCCGCAATAAACGGTTCACCCGGCTTTGGAACCTGTTTCTTCCGCAAGTTGGTGCCGTCGAGGAGCAAGCAGCGCCGACCGCTATAAGGTCGATCCTTGGTCACGCTGATCGAGTATCCTTCCCGTCGCGACTCGTCGGCGAGGACCCAGCCTGCAAGCGCCGCGTCTATATCGCCGCGCTCGAAGTCAGTACGTAGGATCATCTCCGCACTAGGCGGGTCGGCGTCCCCTACAAGCTCTATCGTGAGTTCGTCCACCCACACACGACCCTCTCCCACCAAGTGGGCCCCGAAGTTCAACAGTGTGGCATCGTCATCCACTCTGCCGATGATTACGATTTCCTGCCATTCGTCGGAGGTGATTGGCCGATCGGCCATGTCGTCCATGAAACCGGTCTGGTATCTCGGTCGTGATACGATGAACTCGAGTTGAGCCTGGCTGTTCTTCCCTGCGACCTCGGCACGCACGGCGGCGCGAAGGCGGATCCGTTTACCCCGGTAGGGACCGGCATCCAGGTTGAAGGTAATTCCGCCGGCGCCGTCTCCCACGTACCAAGGCTCGCTCGCGTCCTCGCGCTCGCTCGTGTAGATGGACCGTGTGGAGCCCGTGCCGACCCCAAAGTGGCGCCACGTAATGACCTTGCAGGCTGACGCATCGGTCGGCGGAGCCGGGCTCGCGGAAGCCTCCGGCCGCTCCCGCGTCGGAAAAACGTGCACCGCCGGCGCTACGGGCCGGAACAGCTCCTTGAGAATGCGGACCAGGTCTGCCGGGCTGCTAGCACCCTCCACCCGGCGCACGCCTGCGATGGAGAATTGATCCCAGTCGGTGGCCGCGGCCTCGTCGCTGGGGTGGAAGTAGCGGACATAGCCTAGCAGCTTCGTGAAGGCGACCAAGATGTCGAGCGACCGCCCCACCAGCGGCCGCGGTGGCTCGGAGGCCTGGACGAAATCGCCTACGATCTCCAAGGAGACATCATCAATCCACGCCTGACCTTCGCCCATCACAAATACGCCGATCTTGATGTCCTTCGCGTCGTCCGCGACCTCCCCTACAATTTCGAACGACTGCCAGTGATCGGCAGTGATCGGACGATCGTTCATGTTATCGAAGAAGCCCCCCGTCCCATCTGGCCGATCGACCCGCATCCAGAGCTGTACGCGGAGCGGATGGGACACACTGGTTCGAACGGCCGCCCTATATCGCACGATCTTTCCGTGGTATGGCGCCGCGTCGACTGACTGCATCAGGTTGCCGACGGGGCTGTCCGCGCCGGCCGACCGCGTCAGCACGACACATTGCTTACCACTCTTGACGCCCTCCTCGGTCAGCACCGCGCTGTAGCCGGGTCCTGAGGGGTCCACCAACCATCCAGGCGGCGCGTCACCCACTGTTCCGTTCTCAAAGTCCAAGTTGGCGGGAGCTCTTCCCTCTGAATTCGCCTGGGTCGGGTTCAAACAGGAAAGGAACGCTACGAGGGCCGCACCACCGATTCGAAAGTTGCGTTTCATCAGTAAGGACTCCGGCACTTGGGCGATAGATTGCACAATCAGTCCACTCACCACAGAACGGAAAACGAACGGAAAACGAGCCAGGAAGAATTCTTTCTTGTCGTGAGCAGGCTCCTGGCGCTTCGCCCGCCGCCGATTTCTTCTTCAATCATACGACAGAGTGATTATGGCCGTCTGTGCCGCGTACGTCCAGGGGCAGAGGCAGAAGCGACGTAGCGACATAGCGACGTAGCGACGAAGGGGAAGAAAAAGCGACGGGGCGACTGAGGTGAGGGCGAGCGCGCGGAGAAGAGCATGAAGAAGGTTCGTCGGGGGACGCGCGATACATCGCTAGAAAGGCACTGGCGGGCGAGCCGCCAGTGGCACCCGGCACGACGGACCTCCGTCGCCCCTCCGGGGCTTGTGTGTTTGCCGTGTCTTGGTTCCACGGGCTCACGCCCGTGGCTAAGTGCCCGAGTCCCTCCGGGACCAAGAAATGACCGCGGAGCCGGATCGAGGAAAAAACGAAAACACTTCATCAATAGGCATTTGGTTCTTTCGAAAGATGTTTTCAGCAGTGGTCAAACGAATCACCCTTCCAGTTTTGTTTTGCGATCGCACAAGTGAAAGAGTTCGTTGAGGCGACTGGCACCCGCCGTGCCACGACGAACCGAATCGATCTATAGAAGTACGAAAACTCCACGATTCTTCCGCCGTCCGTGCTGATTCGTCGGAGAGTGGACCCGATTCCGCACCTTCCGCCGGTCACGGCAATTCGATGCGCAACCCGTCGTGGGCCAGCGCCATACCGTCCGGTAGTTCGGCGTTCGTCGCTTCGTGGCCGAGCTGATGGGTGATGTGCGTGAAATAGGTACGTGCCGCTCCGATACGCCGCGCGGCTTCGATTGCTTGTTCCAGATTGAAATGCGCCGGATGGGGCGTTCGGCGGAGGGCATCCAGAACGAGCACGTCGATTCCTTCGAGCTTGGCGAACGATTCGTCCGGAATAAACGAGCAGTCCGTACAGTAGGCAAGCGGACCAAAACGATAGCCTAACACGGGAAGCTTTCCGTGCAGCATGGGAATCGGCGTGATCTTCGTCTCTCCGATCTCAAACGGGTTCTCGTCGATGCGATGAAGGGCCAGCTCCGGTCGGCTGTGGGGCGAGTCGTGCGCCTGACGAAAGGCGTACGAGAACATGTTGGCCAAACTGTCGATCGTTCTGGTCGTGCCGTAACAAGGCATCGGTTTTTTCATCAACCAGTTGAATCGCCGAAGATCGTCAAGACCGGTGACGTGGTCGGCGTGGTGGTGGGTAAACAGCACCGCATCGACGCAATTGATTCCGTTGGCCACGCACTGCAAGCGCAATTCAGGAGCCGTGTCGACCAGCAAATGCGTGGTTCCGACGCGAATCCAGAGACTGGGGCGCGTGCGCTTGTCGCGGGCGTCGGTCGACGTACAGACGGGGCAATCGCAGCCGATCATAGGAACGCCGTGCGACGTACCCGATCCGAGTACGACCGCCTCGATGCGTGGTTTTTGAGTATTCATCGCAAACGGTCACCCGCCGGCATGGCCTCAGCCGCCGCCACGGCCTCGCCTGCCGTCCTGCTGTTGAAAGTCGATCTATCTTAGGGGCGCGATGGCTTTGTGCCAGTAAGGGTTTCGTAGAACCCCCCTGCGGCGCAAAATTGACCGTTTCGTGCGGACCGACTAACGTCGATTGCTCGGCAGGACGCAAGCAGGAACGATCACCGGTGATTCTGTGAATATATTCACGTTTGAACGAGGTAGGGCTTGGGTCACCGTTCTTTCCGTCATCGTCTCGGCCGGATGCGCGGCAAACCATCGAACACAGCATCCGTCGATGGCATCCGACTGGAACGACCACGCGACCGCCAGTGTCCGATCCGACGAAGCCCCGGATACGACGCCGGAATCTCCGAAACTCTCGCCTCGGCACCCGATGACGCCGCCTTCCAGGCAAGCGGAGTCCCGAACTTCCACCATCGCCGTGGTGAATGGTGCGGCCATTCCTCGGCATCGGGTCTTGTATTTTCTGCTCAAATCTCGAGGTCCGGCCGTTCTGGAACAGCTCGCCGTGCTCGATGCGGCGGAGCGATTGGCCTCCGATCGCGGATTGACTTTGAGACAAGCGGACTTGGACCGAGAGTATGACCTGGCGTTGCAGCAGATCTCCAATCCTCTGGCCGCGGTCATGGCGGGCGACTTCGATCGAATAAAGGCCGAAGAACTGCTTCAAACGGTTCTCGCCCGGCGGAGCGTCTCGCGTGAGGAATTCATGCTCGGCGTGCGGCGAAATGCCTATCTTCGACGAATAGTGGAGTCCGAATTGGTGATCAGCGAGGCGCAAATACGATCGGCCTTTGCCAATCGTTACGGTCCACGCATTCAGGTGCGACACATTCAAATGGCAACGCCGGCGGAAGTGGCACGTGTGCAGGATCTATTGCAAAAGGGTGCGGACTTTGCAGATCTTGCGAAGCGATATAGTGCAAATGCACAAAGCGCCGCGGACGGCGGGCTACTCGATCCATTTTCTTTGGACGATAAGCGCGTTCCGGCGGCCTTTCGGAATGCGGCGGCAAGGCTCGCGGAATCGAGGATTTCGGGTGCGATGCGTGTGGGCGAGTGGTACCATTTACTCAAGCTCGAACGACACGTACCTCCGGAAGAGGTCGAGTTTCGTCTGGTTCGAGATGAGCTCGATGCACAACTACGGGCCGAACTTGCGGGACCCGGAATGCGGCAACTTAGTGACCGGCTTTTCAACGAGGCTTCGATCGAGATCAACGATCCGATTTTGCGGGAGGCCTTCGAGAAGACGTATCCCGATCGTGGGTCGTAGATGAGAGTTCGCAAACACGAGTATTAGTGGTTAGTCGTCCACACCGCCGCGGGCTGGTATTCCGCCCCGCTCGGCGATACCATCACGATTATTGCAAGCGTGGCGCGAACCGACGAGAAAGAGCCGCTCCGTCAGTATTCGGTTGGCCACGGTCGTAGGTCGTCTGATCAGCTAGGAGGCCAGTGTGACTCGAACAAGCGTCTATCCGTCGGTCTTGATATTCGGCGGTCCCGGGTCGGGAAAAGGTACGCAGGGTGCGATTGTCGGGCAGATGGCGAATCTGGTTCATCTGGCCATGGGCGATATTTTCCGTGGACTCGATAAGAAGTCGGACATCGGGCAGGAATTCCTTTCCTATTCGACCAAGGGCCAACTCGTCCCGGACGAGTTGACGATTCGCGTCTTTCATCGGCATGTGAACCAGAGGATCGAACGTGACGAGATCGACCTGGGTTATCACACGCTCATTCTTGACGGCATCCCGCGCACGACCGAACAGGTCAAGCTCCTAGAGGATATTATCGAAGTCAAGCGCATCGTCTATCTAGTGATGAGAGATAAAGATGCGCTTGTCGCGAGGTTGATCGCACGTGCCGCCAAATCGGACAGGCCGGACGATGCCGATCGCGAAGTCATCCTCAACCGCATCGAAGTATTCGAACGAGAAACCGCGCCCGTGCTCGATGCGTATCCGAAGAAATTGGTGGCCCGGGTCAACGCCGACCAACCACCGCTGGCCGTCCTGCGAGACGTGGCTGAATGTTTGATAGATTGCATTTCACCCAGAATCTAGCGGGCAAACTCGACTCGGATAGACCCGGCGGACTAGAATTCGAAGCGGCCATGGGGGCCACCGCGGGGGATGGGTTTCATCCCGCGATTTCCTTACGAAGGCAAAACGAACGCCGTCATGCAAAGTACAACAATCAGACTTTGGAAGAAGACTACGAAGAGCGGCAGAGACTATCTGACGGGCTCGATGAGTCGAGTCAGTCGGCTCATCGTGGTCGAAAACGACCGGAAAAAAGGGGACGACGAGCCCGACTACTACGCCTATATCGTCCCCAACCGCGGCAGCGGACAGGAGGCCGAACACCTCGACGCGTTGTGAGCGCTTCTCATGAGCAAGCACAAAGCTCCAACGATCACGCAGGCTATGGCGGTGCTGGAACGACACGGGCTTCTCATGCAGTCCGATGCCAAGCTACCTAGCGTGGTGGCGCTCGTCGTGGGTAAGCCAGTACGCGGTTCGTGGTGGGGGCATCCGCAGGGCGACGCGATCCATATTCTCAACACGCAGCTTCGGGAGCATCCCGACGTCATCGCGACCCATTTGGTAGGCCGGAAGATCACCTACGTCCACCGCCGTCTCTGGCCGGAGCTATTTGGTGTCGCGACGTCGAAAGAGAAGTGGCAGCTAGACGGACTCTCGAGAGATTGTCGCACCCTGTTTCGCAGAGTGGAGAAGCACGGTTTCATTCGTTCTGACGACGAAGCGTTGCTTCCCACCGTGAGTTCGCGCGAACGGCGAACCGTCATCCGGACGCTGGAAGAAAGATTGCTCGTCCATTGTGTCGAGGTTCACACGGAACGGGGAACTCACGCCAAGGCGATGCAAACTTGGGCGCGATGTCGCCGGCAGAAGAAATTCCGTCGCAAGCCGCTCGCCGCACCTGATGCACGAGAGCGGCTCTCGGCGGTGATCAAGCTCTGGTCCGGCGGATCAAATACCAACGCCCTGCTTCCCTGGCCACTTGAATCGTAGACGAGCCATAGGGTTTCGGATTCACAGGCGTTGCACAGGATGATCGTTCTGATCGTCTACGCCCACGAGGAATCGCAGTCCTTCAATGGTGCGATGAAGGATGATGCCGTTGACGTGCTCACGAAGGCGGGCCACAGCGCTGAATCACCGGATTCGCTCTGCCGACTGCCGTGTTCATTTCTTCCGGTGGTGCCACGCCTCTGGCGACCTTCGCGGTTTCCTGACGCAAATGGCATGGCAGTGGCACATACCAAGCGCCGCACTCGCCGAGTCGCCCTTCATCCGTAAGGTGAGCGACGAGGACGACGAGAGGCGGGAACCAATCGATGCGCAGCCGTACTTCGATGAGAGCCTCATCACGCTCGTGGATGTTGGCGGCGCGGATGAGGCGGAGCTGTATGTGCGCTTAGCAGCCGACCTCGACGGCGGCGAGGCCATGGCACTGGCGATTGCCACGCAGCGCGGATGGACGTTGGCAACCGACGACCGAAAGGCAAAACGCTTGGCGGGCGACCTCGGTGTCTCCGTCATCACGACCCCGGAGTTGATGCAGCGATGGGCGAAGGCGAGTAAGATGCGGCCGGCAAGACTCAGGAATCTGCTCAGCAACATCGAATCCGGCGCTCGATTCGCTCCCGGCGAGGACGCGCCGGGTTACGAATGGTGGACGGCTCAAGTTGGCATCTAAACTCGGAGAAACCTAATGTATCTCAGGTTCGGCGCGTCTACGCCGACGAATCTCGAAGCAGCCGCAAAGCATTGAGGGCCACGATGACCGTGCTGCCTTCGTGGCCGATGACGGCGAGCGGGAGGGGGATGGTCCCGAACACGGCGAAAACGCTCAGGATGCCGATCACGCCGATGGCGATGGTTAGGTTTTGGCGAACGATGGCGGCGGTTCGCTTTGCCAAGTGATGAAGCCAGGCGACGAGTTGGATGTCGTCGTTCATCAGGACGATGTCCGCGGCTTCTAGTGCCACATCGGCGCCCATGGCGCCCATGGCCACCCCTACTTCGGCGTGTGCCAAAGCCGGGGCATCGTTGATTCCGTCGCCGACCAGGACCAGCGATCCCGATTGATCGCGCAATTCGCGGGTGGCGCCGACCTTGTCGTGAGGCGCCAAACCGGCGCGAAAACCGTCCAATCCCAGATCGGAAGCGACGCGCCGGGCAACGGTCTCGTGATCGCAGGGCCGGCGCACATTAAACTCCTTGTGCCGTAAGGACTTGCATCAAGAAGTCGTTGTTCCAACCTGCGATTAGGCTCTTTCCCTTGATGCTGTTCTTGGCGGGGTGACGTTTCAACAGACTGATCGCGAAGCGGCGTGGCCAGAACGTAATCACCCTTGGCATCGACGATTTTCTTGGCAATGTCTTTCTAGCACCCCATCGCGTCAATCGTGACGATCGCACCTTTCACGTCGATCCGGTCGATTAACGCTGGAATCGCCGTGATTTCGTTGGACTTCTCTTCCGTCGCCACCTGCCCGAGCGACAAACCGACGTCCGTCGCCCACGCACTGACTAGGTGAAGTGGACCCAGCCCGTTCCTTTGATCGTGCGACCGTCGCAAGGTCTTGCCGTCGATCGCAACGATGCCCTTGCCGCTCACGCGCTCATTCACCAGGCTCGCGATCCAGGATTCAAAACTCTCTTGAAACGTCTCGGGTTTCAACGCCGTCAGGACGCGACGAATACAATCGCGCGACGGAATGCCGTTGGGCAGTTCAAGAAACTGCTTCAACCAATTCTCTTTGGCCTTCGCCCAAGCATTGATGGACGTAGGACCAGCGCAACCGACGATCACGCCACACACGGCAAGGCTGATCATGTCCACCAGCAAGTGACGCCGGTTTCGCTGATGCCGGCCCGTCACAAAGACATCCGATTCGGTTCAAGTGCGGAATTCGGACGAAGAACGGAACGAACAGCGGGCCGAGGGTGGAACCCTCGGCCCGCTCTCGTACCCCCGATTGCGCGGTTCCCCCCATTCAACCGCAGCAAACTACGTACTTCTTCGTATCAGCGGAGCAGGGACAGGATTTGTGCCGCCTGCTGATTGGCGACGCCCAGCAGCATGATTCCCGCCTGCATCAGTATTTGCTGTCGATTCAGATCGGCGGTGGCCATGGCGAAGTCCGTGTCACCGATGGCGATTGCGGCGTCGGTCAAGCCTGTCTGAGCCGCCTGTAGTGATTTGATGGCACTACCCACTTGGAATTTCTGGAATCCGCCGATTCGGCCTCGGTTGGAGGCCAGTTGCGAAATAGCCGACCGCACGGAATCCAAGGCGCCGGCAACGTTGGTTCTGAGTTCCACCGACCCGCCGGACTGAAGTTCGGACAGTTTTGCGGTTCCGTTTCCTCCGCCGAGGTTGTAAGTGGCCAGCGAATCAAGGCCGATCGTCGCCCGTGTGCGACTTGTGGTTCCCAGTTGGAACGTGGCACCGCCGGCTGCTTTCACCGTGAACGATCCGGTCGTAGACTGCACATTGCCGGAGCCGAACGACTCGGCAAGCGTGAATGCGAGGCTCAACCCATTGGCGCTATACGTCACATCGAGCCCGTCGGAACCCACGGTTTGGCCATTGATGGTGATGTTGGCGTCGACACCCTCCGTCTTGCTGATCGCCGAAATGTCATTCGTCAAGTCGGCATCATTCGTGGCCGTGCCGTACGAGTCGTTGACAATCCCCCCGGAAAGCACCGTCACGCTCACGAACGCGTCCCTACCATATGTGGTGGAACTGAGTTGAATATTCGTAGCGCCCACCATCGCGGAAACGCCGGTTTGATCCTTGGCTGCATTGATGATGGTAATCACCTGGGCCTGGGTTTGTGCGCTGACAATGGTGAGATTGGCCGTACCGAGTGCGCCTGCGATGACGACTTGCGTTGAGCCGCTTGTGCGGGTCGTCGCCGCGGAACCGAGTCCTGCGAACACTGCCTGTGCGGTTTGGGCTGAGGCGACACGATTGATGTTCAGAACGGTGTCGCTGGTGACCTGGCTTCGCGAGAAGACGCGCAGATTCTGGACGGTGGTATTGCTCACGCCCGTCGTTTGAATGGCGAAACTACCGTCGAGTAGACGCTTCCCGTTGAAGTTGGTCGTACTGACGATTCGGTCAATAGCGGCAAGGGCATCGTCGATCTGTGCCTGGTTGGCCGCGATCTCCGAGTTCGTAAGATTCGCATCGCTGGCGGACGACTGTACCAGCGTCTGGATATTGCCGAGCAGGTTGGCGAGTTCTCCAAAGGCTTGGTCGGCAACGGTCAGCATAGAGTCCGTGCGCTGGTTATTGATGAGCGAGGATTCGACCGCGCGGAGTTCCGCGTTGATGCCGGACAACGCGATAAGTCCGGCAGGATCATCCTTGCCCGAGTTGATGCGTTTTCCAGTCGTCAACTGCATGAATGTGGTCGCCTGAGCCTTTGCGTGCTGATTGAGAATATTCAGCAGCGACATAGAACTCGTGTTTCGTATCGTGATTGCCATATCAGTGATCCTTCGTTACACCCTGTAGCGTCCGCTCGGACGTCATTCACAACTCGGACAAAACGTAGAATATAAAAACCCGGCGTGCCGAATCTACACGGAATTTCTCTTGCCAGAGTGCGTTCTTGCACGAGAATCATGGAAAAGTTCGTCAAGTTTTTTCTTGGAGCGGTACGTCCGGTTTCCCGTACGCGTGAGTGATATGGCTTACGCTTGGATGGATCCGTCCGAGAAGAACGGCGGCCGCCGGGCGCGGCACTGTTATGGGTCGAGGTCACCCAGTCGAAACAAGATCCAGGCGGTTGTCAGTTGCCTACGACTTCGCGCACGGCATGAACCAGATTTCGACAGGCGATTTCGACGGCACCGACCCAGTCGTCGCCGGACTGCTTCTTGTCCGTTTCCTCGTGATATGCGTAGATCACGCTACGGGAAGCAGTGACCAGCGCACCGGTTCCGTCAGACTTGAAGCAGTGGGCCACCTCTTCTTTCCTGCGACCCTGGGCGCCGAACCCCGGTACCAGAAATATGCAATTGGGCATCAACGTCCGAATTCGTCGGGTTGATTCCACGTCGCGCGGCGAAACCACCGCACCGATGCAACTGTATCCGCTCGTGCCGATTAGCGATTCGTCCGACGCCCATCCCTGAACGATGCCCGCCACTCGTTCGCAGAGCAACGTGCCATCCGATAACGTGAGCCCTTGTACCTCGGCCGCAGATTCGTTGCTTGTTTGAACAAGAACGAAGATCCCCCCCCCGGTTTCTTTGGCGAGCTTTACGAACGGGCGGATCGCGTCGTACCCGAAATAGGGGTTGACCGTCACCGCGTCCGGCGTGACGACTTCGCCCATTCTTGGGTCGGTGATCGTTCCCAGTTGTGCAAGGGCATACTGGGTGGAGGAATGTCCGATATCCGCACGCTTGACATCGCCGATAACCAACAGCCCGGCCTGCGTGGCCTCCGAAACGAGTTTGTGGTAGACGCGAATCCCGGGGGCATCGTATCGTTCGAAAAAGGCGATATTGATCTTGATCACCGGCACATGCGCTGAGATCGCTCGAATCACGCCCTGACCGAATGCCAAAATCGCGTTTGCCGCCTTGCCGGCGTTGGTGGCGGTTCGAATTCTCGGGTCGAATTCGTCGTCGATCTCACAGGAGGCAAGCACGCTTGGTGGCAGCCGATCCAGCATAGGATCAAGCCCCACGCATGCCGCGACACGTTTTTCTTCGATGGCACGGACGATTCGATCGCCGAAATGATTGTCCACGTCGATTCTCTGATCAGGGTTTCTGTTGGCTCGGCGCCGGCTCCTTTCCGTTCGCCGTTCGGTCGTAGACTATAGAGAGCCCGCCCCACGGATGCAATCGCCGCGTGGACGGTGGCCTGGGAAAAATTATGCCGCGTTGTCGTCGATGCTTGACAGGTTGCCTGACAGACTTGGACAATATCAGATCATGAGTACCTCTCCGCGTAAGGGAAAGTCAAAGAAGGGCAAAAAAGTTCGCGTCGCGTTTCGGCGGAATCGAGCCAAGCCGCCGCGCCCCAAGGACTGGACCCGGCTGGCCAAGGACGCCGAAGGGCACGAACTCGATGCCCACGAATTCGAACAACTCGTCGCCAAGGGCGACCTTTCGCGGCGGCGAACGATCATCGTTCAAGAAGGCGGCGACCGACCGCCGGATTTGATGCGCGGTACGGTGGTCGCCATGCGCGGACTCTACGCGGAGGTAGACGATGGCGAGCGGGTGATTCCCTGCACGGTGAGTCGTGTGCTGCGTACTCGATTGATCGACGAACGAAATCCCGTCACCGTCGGTGATTCCGTGGGGTTCCGGCTCGAATCGAGGGAAGGCAACACGGCGCAAGAAGGCGTGATTGATTTCGTCGGGCCGCGCCACGGAGAACTCTGTCGCCGATCGGGCCGGAGGA
>JADFIX010000881.1 GCA_022566435.1 Planctomycetota bacterium | reverse complement strand
ACGATGGAAAGAGTCTGTTTCCGACAAAGGTACTGCAGATCTGTCAAAGCGTAATCGCGGCAGTGTCAGCAGAGGGATTACACGAGAACATTGAGATGTTTTGACAATGGAAAGCCGTCGGCGGAATGGATCATGGGCGGTCGCTCATCGACCTCATGGCCTACGGAGTTCACCGAAAGGCTGCGCATGACAACGGCGTCGAAATTGCGTGACACGATCAACGACCTTCGCCAGCAGCTGGAAGACCTGGAGGCCGAACTGCCGGGATTCGCGGAACAGGGCCGCTCGGTTTCGGGCGGTCAATTGTGGCTCTCTCCGCAAGAATTCGCGGATCTCACATCGTTTTCCGTCCACACTGTACGTGATTGGTGCCAGGAGCGGCTTATTCCGGCAGAACGCATCGGAAATCGCTTGCGCATTCCACGTGACCGCGCTATGATCGCCCTGAGGCAACTCAACCGCAGGCGAAGGAGACGGAGAAATGGCATCTAAGAATAACCGCGTCCGGGTCGGGCAGGTGATACTCTTCAAACGCGCTCAATCCCCATTTTGGCAAATGAAATACTCCGTGGGAAAACGGGAACTCAAGTCCGGCCAAGCAGCGGGACTTCTGGTCAGCAAGTACGAAGTCGTTTCAACGAAACAGACAACGCTTCGCAAAGCGCAATTGATGGCACAAGAAGTTGATCTGAAACTGTTTCGCGAAACGATGGGCGTTAGTTCGGGGCATCTGGTGCTTGCGGACATGTATGATATGTTCTTGGCGTTTCAAGAGCAAGACACCAATAACCGACATTGGCACATTCGTCACCTGCGAGGTCGTATCGGATATTTCGTAACTTGGGCGAACACGAAGGGGTTGCGAAAAACTACCGCGATCAGTCTGGATGTGGCAGAATTGTTCGTCCGCCATCTTAGGCACGACCGCGGACTTGGCGAGCGCACAATCTGGAACTACGTGTCGGCGATCGGCAGTATGTTTGCCTGGGGCATGTGTAGGAAACCGCCGCTCGTCGTAGAGAATCCGTTTGCCATCGGTCGGCAGGGTGGTTTGCGGGTCTCGCTTGACTCCCACAAGACGACTGAAGAACGGTACGAGACCTACACACCAGAGCATGTCCGAAGTTTGGTCCAGCGGGCGAATAGCGCTGGCGACCTGCAAATCGCCCAGCTTATCGTAGTGTTGGTAGAGACTGGGATGCGCTTTGGCGAGCTTCAATTCCTACAACCGAACGATATCGATTGGCCGTCGGGACGAATCCACATCCGGACCAAGACGATCTGTGCCCCCCTACATCCTGAGCAACAAAAACTGCTCGACCGCCAGGGCCGCTGGTTGCCCAAGGACGAAACCAACCGATTCATAGTCATGACGCCGACCTGCTACCGAGTCATGGAACAACTGGCACCGCCGGGAACGAAGCAATCCTGGGTGCTTGAGGATTCGGAAGGTCTGCCTATACAGGACCAGGGTACGCGTGAAAGGCTCCAAAAGCACGCGAAAGCAATCGGCATCATGCCGACCAGGCCGACACGTGGCAAACATGCCAGTAAGCCGTGGTCAAAGGCCAACTGGCGGATGTTTCGGAATTATTTCGTTAGCCGAGCGGCGTCAGCTGGGATGAGCTTGATGCATGTGATGGAGGCAACAGGACACGATTCGTTTGCGATGGTCCAACATTACTTCCGGTTGAACGACGATGCCTACGCTAAGGACTTCAAAAAATACGACAGTGGATTGACCGGAGTTGACCTGGGCAGTCCTGGCTTGACGCGCCAGAAAAACACACAGAGAACACAGTGTAAAACTAAGCCGTTGAAAAATAACGACTTAGAATCGGAGAGGGGGGGATTCGAACCCCCGGTACAGTCTCCCGCACACTGGTTTTCGAAACCAGCCCCTTCAGCCGCTCGGGCACCTCTCCAATCACAAGCCGACGGACCCGAGAATCTCGACCCGTCGCCAAGCCCGCAACCCATCGGTCGCGGGCCGCCCCGCCGCACTCTTCGCCGACAAGCGATCACGTCAGGGACGGAGGAGTCTACCTGACAGCCCCGTCATAAGGCAAGGCCCACAAGACGAACCGATATTCAGTCATGCCGAATTCACGTGGCGCGGCATTGAAACGAGGCGCCGACAAGAGAGAAAGAAGTGATTGGCCAACCTCGAAGACAGTTTGGCCACTCCGACCTGAAACATGATCTCGACGGCGCCACGAAAAGACACGACGGTCGCTGGAAGCCGGTGAATATCCAAGTGCGTAAGCGCCGGCGAGAGGTCAAACCGGAGTACGCGCGGCGGAAGTCGGCCGGCTCAAGCGGCGGCGCCCTGAGCCGTAGGGCGACCGCGGAGAGGATGGCTCAATAGACCTCAACCGGCTTCATGCGATCGGCCGCGGCTTTGTAGCGGC
>JADFIX010000036.1 GCA_022566435.1 Planctomycetota bacterium | reverse complement strand
TCGCACACATAGATCCGCCGCCGGGAAACGGGAAGACTGAGCAGAACGTCAATCGTCCCACGGTCGACTTCACCGGCCGGCACACGCGTGCAAATCGTGATCGCATGGGCCCACAGTATGGCCAGCAGCACGGGGTGAACCCACGCGATGGAATTCATCGTTTGCCTGGTGAGCATCCCCCCGATTTCCGTACCGAGCAGCGATTTAAGAATGTTCTGGATGAATTCCATCTGCCCCCACTGCTCGGCGAGTTGATTCCCGAATGAATGGAAAACGTAGGCCAACAGGGCCTCCAGAAGGAGCGCCCCCGCGGCGCAAAGCCCCGTGGTCCACACCACCTCCCGCGTCGCTTTGTTCACCAAGCCCATGCTCATTCCTGTTTCTTTTCCCTCTGATAGAAGCGACGAAAGACGGTGTCCAGGTCCGGCGGGCCGATCGTCAGGTCGTCAAGAGGCTGGTTCGCGGCCCACTGAACGAACTGTTGAATCGATCCCGAAAGCACGCACTGCCAGTCCCGCCCCTCTCGCTTTTCCACCTGCAAGAACGGGGGCGAGGTCATGTCATCGGTGGGATATCCGTTGCCCCAACGCAATCGGATCTGCCGACCCGCCCGGGCGCGGAGTGCATCCACCGACTCTTCCGCCACGAGCACGCCGTCGCGAACGATGGCCACGCGGTCGCAGAGCTCTTCCACCTCACTGAGTGTGTGGCTCGAGAAGAAAACCGTCGCACCTTCCGATGACCGTTCACGCAAATGGCGATATAGCAGCCGTTGCATGAGCGGATCGAGCCCGGACGTCGGCTCGTCAAGTACCAGCAACTTCGGGCGGTGAGCCAATGCGAGAATCAAACCCAGTTTCTGCCGCATGCCGCGCGACATGCTGCGCACGCGTACGTCGACATCAAGATCGAACTGTTCGGCCAGCGCCAGACCCGGGGCCATGAGATCAAGCTTTCGCGCCTGACCGACGATTCGCAGCCCGCTCTTTACCGTCAGCCAAGAATAGAGTCTCACGTCACCGGGCAGGTAACCGATTTCTCGCCGGACGGCAGGCCCTTCGCGCCAAGCGTCCATGCCGAAAACCGATACCCGACCGCTGGTGGGACGCAACAACGCCAGAATCAAACGAATCGTTGTCGTCTTCCCCGCGCCGTTGGGACCGAGAAATCCGAACACGATGCCGGCCGGCACGTTGAGGTCTATCCCCGCCAACCCCGTCCGACGGCCATATCGTTTCGTCAAGTTTTCGGTTGAGATCACATTCATGGGTCATGTCCGCGCTATCAACTATTCTATCGCGATATGAATTGCAAGGTGTGTACGAATTCGTGTGGTTATAAACGGGCGGCTGTTTTCGAATGGCGCTGAGCTCACTGAGAGCCCGTTGGATGCGGCCGTGGAAGCAGAGCAACGTCCGCCGCGTGGGCACGTCGACCGTCTTTGGCGTACCGACTAGACTTCTCCGTCGGTCCATATTCCACCACTTCTCCCTCCGCGGCGAGAAACAACCAACGGCCCTTCCGATCCGATGCCGACCAATCACGATCGGCATCGAAACGATTCGCGAAGTAGAATTTCCCGAAGCGCTGGTACTGCTCCCAGCCATGCGCCGTCACCATGCCTTCACGCGGCGCAGACCGGAATTCGTCGGGCGACATCTCCGAATAGAATGCGAAGTATAGATAAGGAAATAAACCCGGTACATCGACATACACCCGGTCGAAGCCATCGTCGTGCCGATCCAACCAGGCGGCAAGCGAATGTAAATGGTACTGCGCATCCGGACCGTGCCACTCCGTGTGACCGAGGTAGCGAACCACGTTGATGAAACCGAAGATAGTGATCGCCACACCGAGAATCGACGCGCCCAAGAGTGAAAGTCGTTCCGTCGCCATAGTCAGGCTCGGTCGATCCGAACGTGCCCTGATGCGACGCAAACGCCACAGCCATACGCAAGCACTTGATACGGCGACAGCGCCGATCGCCGACAGTATCGGATACACCGCCCAAACACCCGACGCCCGCAAGGGATGGGGATTCGGACGAGAGGCGACGGCCGGCGCTAGACAAATCACCGCCGTCAGAAGCACTAGCGCTGAGGGCAAGTGTCGTCGGATGACGGTGCGATAAAGCGCGCTCGCCAGCCCCACATACAGAAACGGCAGCGATACCAGGCTCAACCGCGCGACCGTCAGGAGACGATGTTCGCCGAACGAAAAGTACAGATGCCGCGGATCGAGATTGGCGGCGAAGTTGGCCATGAGCCTCTCCCCCCACCAACGCATGCCATTGCCCACCGAAGGCACCACCGTGAATGCACGCGCGAAGAAATTCGCCGAATCTCCCAGCGCAGCATAAATCTGCGGCGCGGCCCCAAGCAGCGTGGCCAGGGTCAGGACCGTCAAGAGACCCACGGCGCGACGCCATGCGCCGAATCTCCAACCCACCTGCCGGGTCACCAACGCCGCGGCCGCAATCGCAAAGAGAACCCCACTCAAGCGCAGCGCGCCGTAAGCATTTGTAGACGTGCCTATCGCAAGTCCCGCCGCGAAGATCCATCCGAATGGACTTCGTGCCCCACCGCACTCAATGGCTCGGAACGACCGAAGCAGCAAGAAGAGCGTTAACGCGGCGAAAAACGGCGGCAAGCACGCACCGGCGTGCGCTTGCCGGGAATAAAGAATATGCACCGGCGAGAACACGAGAAAGAGCAATGCGATCAAAGCCCCGCGGCGACCCACCGTCTCGATCGCCGCGAAAAAAACCAGTAGTAGGGTGAGCGATCCCGCGAGGACCGCAGGTAGGCGACCCGCCCAGACCGATAGACCCAACAGCCGAGTAGACAGTCCCGCCAGATAGGCATAGAGCCCTGGGTGATAATCGCCCGGTCCCATGCCGCGGATGATGATCGGCCACGGATCGCCGGCACGATCGGCACCGGTCATCGCGATGCAGTACCCATCGTAAATGTCCGACAGCTCGTCCTGATGGGCAGGCAGCGGAAGTTGGTCCAAGGCGACGAAACGTAATAAAACGCCGACGCAGAGAACGATCCCCACAATCGCGGCGTATGTGCGTTTGGCCGTACGCCGCTCTGCTCCATGCTGGGCCTCTGCGGCACTTCCGTTTAGGCTGTGACATCGTTCCGTGACGTGCATCGAGCTCGTTATCATCCAATTTTTCGTGCGGAACCACGAAATCAAGGGCGTCTTACAGCGGCACACCCTGCGCGCACGAGAACCCGTCTACGTGAGAGTTATCGGTCGATCACCAGGCCGAATGAAGCACACTCCGCACAGTGAAACGTGGTAGATCCCAGTCGCGAAAACCGGAAGGATCGCGAATTCTCGCGCTTCGAGAACGGCTTTCACCTGATTATCCGCATTAGAAAACAACCACCGCTCGATTTATCGGTCCCTGACGCTAGCGATTTCCCTTGACATTCGCTACAATGACAATCTGATCGCCGGCTGGACTAGACCTGAAAACGCCGCAGAATTGAGCCTGCGCGTTTACGGGTCAATCCCGGGTTCACGGCGCTGTCGTAAGACGAAAAAGTGGGATCGATCAAACGGGTCATGCGATCGGTGTGGGGCACACAAGACCGCCCAAGATATCATTGGACTTGTTGCTACGACGCAACCTGCGTGGGAGAAAAGAGCATATGTGCAAACGAATAGAACTCGTCGCTGCGACCTTCATCCTTTGCTTGCTGTTTTCCGGTCGGACGACCAACGGCGGCGGAACCGATTTGACTACGGTTCGTGTGGCCTCGGGTTTGAACAGACCGCTTTTCGTCACGCACGCGCCGAACGACTCAGACCGCATCTACATTGTCGAAAAACCGGGTACGATCAAAGTGCTCAAGGACGGCATCGTGTCGGTCTTCCTCGACATCACAGCCCTTGTCGGCAGCACCGGCACGCTCAACACTGAGCAAGGATTACTGGGGCTTGCGTTTCACCAGGACTTTGCGAACAACAAATTCTTCTACGTCAACTACACGAACAACAGCGGCGACACGCGCGTTTCTCGATTCGAAGCCCTTGATGCGGACAACGGCGACAGCGGCAGCGAGTTCGTCATTTTGTCGATATTTCAGCCGCAGTCGAATCATAACGGTGGATGGCTGGCGTTTGGACCGAACGACGGCTATCTGTATATCGCCACGGGCGACGGCGGTGGCGCCGATGACGATGACGGCGGGCATACTTTCGGAACGGGTAACGGACAGGACATTACGAACAACTTGTTGGGAAAGATGTTGAGAATTGACGTCGACGGAGGCAGCCCTTACGCCATTCCGCCGGACAATCCGTTCGTCGGCATTAGCGGGGACGACGAAATCTGGGCCTACGGACTGCGAAATCCCTGGCGAAACGCCTTCGATCCCAGCACGGGCGACCTCTACATCGCCGACGTCGGCCAGGACGCGTGGGAAGAGATTTCGTTTCAGCTCGCGGCAAGCACCGGCGGTGAGAACTATGGCTGGCGTTGCCGTGAAGGCGCGCACAATTTCTTATACACGCCTAACTGCGCCGGCGAGACCTTTGTCGAACCCTTTTACGAATACAGGCATAGCTTTTCGTTTTTCTGCTCAGGCTCGATCACAGGCGGCGAAGTTTATCGAGGTTGTGCGATCCCCGACCTGGATGGTACCTACTTCTTCGCTGACTGGTGTAGCGAGGCGATCTGGAGTATCCGCCGTCAGGAAGACGGTACATTCGGCGATATCGAGGACCGCACCAGCGAGCTTGCCCCCGGCGGCGGTCTGGTATTCGGTAGCATTGCATCGTTCGGCACCGACGCTAACGGCGAAATGTACATTTGTGACCAAAGCGGCGGCCAGGTTTTCAAAATTGTCGCGCCCGTTAGCAGCGATTGCAACGACAACGGCAAGGAGGATTCGTGCGATATCGATTCCGGGTTCAGTGAGGACTGCGACGGGAACGGCCTGCCCGACGAGTGCGATCCGCCTGGAGACTGCAACGGGAACGGAGTTCAGGACATTTGTGATATCGCGGCCGGCAACAGTCAAGATTGCAACGGCAACCGAGTGCCGGACGAGTGCGAAACGGACTGCAACGGTAACGGCCTGCCCGACGAGTGCGATATCGATTCCGAATTCAGTGAGGATTGCAACGGCGACGGAGTGCCGGACGAGTGCGAAACCGATTGCAACGATAACGGCCTGCCCGACGAGTGCGATATCGATTCCGAGTTCAGTGAGGACTGCGACGAGAACGGTGTGCCCGACGAGTGCGATTCGCTCACAGACTGCAACGGGAACGGTGTTCAGGATAGTTGCGATATCTCGGTGGGTACGAGTGACGACTGTAATGAAAACCGTCGTCCCGACGAGTGCGATATCGATTCCGGAGTCAGTGAGGACTGCAACGGGAACGGTAGGCCCGACGAGTGCGAGCCGCTCGGAGACTGTAACGAGAATGGGATTCAGGACATTTGCGATATCGCGGCGGGCACGAATAACGACTGCAATGGCAATGGTGTGCCGGACGCATGCGAACTAGACGGCGACGGACAAGTCATTTACTCAAACAAGAATGGTCAGTTTCTCTTCCGGCCGGGTAGGGGCACTCGTGTGGCGGACGACCTCATCACCAAGCTGGTCGGTTCTTGTTCGCTGAATACGCTCCGCGTCCGGGTGACCGGCGGTGTCGAGGGAGGAGGCGGAGTTTTTCGTGCGGACATCTCTCTTTACGATGCATGCCCTTCGGCGGGCGGCTCGGAGATTCCAGGTTCCTTAGTAATGTATACCGACTTGCAAGACGACCTAGAGCGGTTTCACGACCTCATCTTGGATTACTCCGATCGCGGTATCTGTGACGACGGCTCATCGTGCCTGGTCTCGCAGCGGAACTGCACCGACCAATCCGTTTGCATGGAGAATCCGCTCGAAATTCCTCCGACGGTCTGGGTACGGTTACGCTTCGACACCGATGAGGCTGCCATAGTGGCTGGCTCGCCTCCGACAATCGGATTCTCGTCCGACGGTCTTGACGCTCTGCATGCTGCTTGCAGGGGATGGTTTGCCGGCTGGCCGACGTTTCCTCATGCATCGTTCTGGGTGGAATTGACCGCGCCAGTTGATTGCGAGAAGCACTTTCCAGCCTACTCGGCCGCCAATCCCAACAGGCCGCCGTTTCTACCTACTGACATCGCGGGCCCGGACGTCGGTTCACCGACGACACGCCTCGGTGATGACATTCGATTGTCAGTCGACGATTGTATTCTCGACGCGTTCGAAATCGGGATGCAAGGATTCGCCGGCCCATACGAGACGTCGATCGACTTGCGTTGGCCCTCCATTCTGGACGTCATACCTGAGACCATTCAAACGTTTTTCGGGACCGGCAAGGGTAGCGTAGAAGTGGCGCGGTTTACGATCCCTCCGGAGATTGAATTGATTATCGATCGTCTCGATCAACCGATCTATATCACCTGGGCAGCGGACTTTGAGGACTCACCCGCCGGCGTACTGGAAGTCGATTTTACTCGGGTCGGTGAGAGCGCCCCGGAGTTTTTCGCGTTTGATACCGATCCCAACCACCCGGAAACGTGGAATTCCCTCTTCCAGCCAAACGGTTCACCCGCCGTTTTTTACGCGGCCGTGTATTGTCGCGGCGAAGAATCGCTTGGAGGCTGCAACTGCAGCGGCATCCCCGATGAGTGCGACATCGACTGCGGATCGCCGGGCGGCCCGTGCGACCTCCCCGGCTGCGGGCTAAGTGTTGACTGCAACGGCAACGGCGTACCCGATGACTGCGACGTAGATTCCGACGGCGACGGTTTTGTCGACGACTGCGACGACTGTCTCGATTCAGACTTGGCCGAGTTGATCATCCTCGGAGACTGCCCGACCGGCGTGCCCAACGAATTACTTGACGACGGGTGCACGATGAAGGATGTGCTGACCGAATGCTCCGTTGGCGCTCACAGCCATGGCCAGTTGACAGCCTGCGTCGTGCGTCAGGCCAACGAGTGGCGGCGGCAGGGGTTGCTATCCGGTAAGGACGTCGGCCGAATCGCCCAATGTGCCGGCACTTCGAACGAACGGAGACCGTCGAAGCGCATCAAGGATGGCAGATCGCGCGGCAGGCGGTAACAAAACGCCGACAATCGAAATCGTAAGACCAACTTCGGCAAACGCCGATCAGGAGAATATGGACGGCGATTTGCATGGCGATGTTTGCAACAATTCCCCGTGCACGGCAAACAACGATCAAGCCGATTCCGAGGTATCGCCGATGCGAAGGGTGGCGGTTTACGGATTCTTGTTGTCGACCACACGCTCACCGATCACGGCGAGGATGCGACGTTCGGTCCACCTGTCGCGCCGAATCGTTGCCCACACCGTGTTCTGGCGGTCGGTGGTGGCGGCGTCGCGTTCGATCGGCGTGGTCGCGGGCGAATCCGAGCCGCTTTGGTCGAAAGCCAGCATCCGATGGACACGGGTGGTCTGTTCCTGCACCAACACCCGGCAGAACACACTGACGCGATCACCAGGCTGTTCCACTCGGATCTCGGCAATACGACGCATCAAACTCTTGGAGCTTAACGTAGACGCACGCCCGGATGGCTGGTCACCCGCCACATCGAATCGCGGCGCACTCACAAGACGTCCCGTATCCGGATCATGTGGAGACGTTTCGTATCCGCTTTGCTCAAACGCGGCGGCCGCAGCGGCTAGAAAAACGTCGCGATCACCGTTCTCAAAGTGCCGAACGGAGAAATTCGCCGCCGTCGGTGCTTGTGTCGCACAGCCGCCGAGTGCGGCGATTGTAAGACACATCACGAATGAACCCAGGAATTGCTTTGCGCACATGGCGTCATTATCCGCGCCGTCATCATGCGTGCGAACCCAAATCGGACGAGCAGGCAACCTCGATGCCGTCGAGGCGGCTTATTTGTGCACTATTCGCCCATCGCCAATTGAACACCCGCAAGCCCGGTGGCGACGCTATCAGAAAACTCAAAGACCTTGTCCAAACCGGTGACCAGAAAAAGGCCCCAAACGTTGGTGTTGATGCCGCACATGACCATCTTGCCGCGATTCGTGAGCAACTTCTTTCGAAGCTTCAGCAGCTTGGCGATGTTCGAGGAATTCAGGTAGTTCACACCCTCGAGACTGAGAACCGCGGACACGTTCTTATTCGCCTCGACTTGCTCGAAGAGAGAAGCCATGTCGTCGGAAAAAGCCGGATCGTCCTGCAATTCCACCTTCAAAATGTTGTCAGACCAAGCCTCGATCGACACGCGAATTTCTCCTTCCCGAAAGCCTACCGCGGTCTCCTGAGAAAGCACTCGAAAAAACCGGCGACCTTTCCGAATCGAACTCCCGAGCACCGTAGCGACGCATCCGGCGCCTGTCAATCACCACGGGCGGATCGCCTGCACCGGGGCTGCCGACCCCCATTCTACCGGCTGCGAACGAGGATCGAACGATCGATGCCGGCATGCTCGATCGCGTCGCAGGCATCCGCGAGCCAGCGCTTGGCGTCGGTATAGTACCCCGCCGTCGGACGGACGTTTTTCAGGTGCCCTGCCCAGTATTCGTTGAACGCATGCATGAAGACCTCGCGCAGATACTTGCTGTAGACGCTCGCCAAGGCCACGCAAAAGTGGCGTTCTTCGCTCTTGACGGCGAATTCCACCTCGCAGATTCGGGACGACTTTGTGAGGCGATACGCGCTGCGCTCGGCGGATTCCTCCATAATCTGCAACGAGTAATCGGGCAGAGTGGTCATCAACACGTCACGATAGTGCTGCCGGCCGCCGAGTCGATCTATGCAAACGCGCACCCGCTCGTTCGGCGCCAGGCGCATGATTCGATCCACAATTCGCAGCGCCAATCCCATGAGGACCACGGCTTTGTTACGCGTGTTGCTCACGAGGCGATTGAACGCCCCGGCGAGCAGTGGTTCGCAAAACATGCCCATCAATTCGACGCCCGACTGATTACAATCCCGACGCACGGCGTTTGCCTGAAGCTCGACTTCGCCGACACCGCGACTCAATGGCAAGGAAAAGTCCGATTCTGCGTACCAGGGGTAGATTGAGAATTGCCGGGCAACGTTCGGGGCCAAGATGCGCAACAACCCGCGCCATGTTTTCGGATGTCGACCGGCCGCGGCAAGCATCACAAGTGCGGCGCGTTCCAGCGGTGCAAGGTTGTTTCTTCCGCGAAATAACTTCTTGCTATCGGCGACGGCCAGCCTCCGCCCGGTGGACCGAGTCACTTTGGAGGTGATTGTTTCTCGTAGGGTCGTCCATAACGGATCGCCCAATCGCTCGTCGGGTACGCGCACCGCAACCCCGGACACGACGAGCGGTCCGAGAATCGGGCCGTAGCCCGCTTCATCAATTCCGGCCAGAATCGCCAAATCCCGCACTCCTGCAAAACAAGTCTACGAACGACTTGCATCTGTAATGAAACCCACCTGATGATGACGGACAAGGGTGTGCGGATCAAGACGTTATCCCAGGATCTTGGTGACGACAATTGTGATATCATCAGATTGATCCGCCAGCCCGACAAAACGGCGGACATCCCAGAGAAGCTGTTGCGCCATCGGATGCGCCCCGAGGTCTCGGTGCTTCTTGACAGACTTTAGCAGCCGATCTTGACCGTAGAGGCGCCCCTCGAAATCCATGGCCTCGGTGACACCGTCCGTGACCATGACGATGGCATCACCTAGTTCGACATCGATGGTTTCACAATCAAACGTGGCGGACGGATCGACACCGACGACCATCCCGCCGGCCTCGAGCATGCGAATCTGCGTGCCGTGAAGCCACAAGGGGTGGGGATGACCGGCGTTGCTGTAGCTGAAGCTCCGCCCGTCACGGGAGAATACGCCGTAAAACATCGTGGCGAATTCGCTCACTAGCGTATCGCGACACATGTGGCGATTGACTTCCACCATGATGGACTCGATCTCCGGTGTCAGCGTCGCGTGGGCCCTCAGCGCCGAACGGACCGACGCCATCATCAAAGCGGCGGGTATCCCTTTGCCCACGACGTCCGCGATGCAGACGCCGACGCCGGCGTTGGGTGCTTCAATAAAGTCGTAGAAATCGCCACCGACACTCAGCGAAGGATCGTACACGCATCCGAACGCCAGACCTTTGACCCTAGGCGGTGATTCCGGCATCATGCGGCGCTGGATCTGGCCCGCGACCGTCACTTGCCGTTGGAATCGCTCCGATTCGACATTCTCCTCGTGCAAACGACCATTGATAATCGCGGCCGCCGCCTGGGATGCGATCGAGCGCAGCATGGCCGCCTCGGACTCCGCAAAAACACGTTTCTCGCCGGTATAGGCCCGCAACACGCCGACCGTCTGACCTCGAAACGTCATCGGTACGCACAATCCGCTCACGATACCCGCGCGTCGGGCCTCGTCGGGATAGCGTGTCCGCGGGTCGGTGGCCATGTTCTCGATGTAGACGGCTTCACCTGAAAACGCAGCCAGGTCCACCGCGTTCTCGCGCAACATGACCGGCCCCTTCTTCAAATACGCATTTGACAGATGGCAAACGGCCCTGGTGACCAGTTCGCCGGTATCTTCCTTCAGGAGCCGAATGATGCTCGCCTTGACAGCCATGGTCTCGACGACGCGCCGTGCCGTGGTATCGAGGATTTCCTGCAGGTCGACGGTGCCAGCCAACATATGGGACAATTCGTGGACGGCGCGCAGGTCGGTCAGTTGCCGATCGATGGCTTCCGCCTGTACATAAAGAGAGGCGATCGTATCGGCGAGTACCTCGGCGAATCGATGTATGGCGTCCGGTGCCCCGCCGTTGTACGGGTCGATCTGGTCCACGCCGGCCAGCAATTGGTCGACGTCGCAATCGTACGCTAGGGCAATCTCCCGCACTTTCTCCAGCGGTGGAGGAATGGGAGATCGGGTGCCGACCACGATGACGCCGAGGCGGCGACCCTCCGAGAGAATAGGCGATCCATGTAGCGTCATACCTTCATGACAAAGAAGAGGCACTCTTGCAAGGACACCTTTTACACAGGTCCGCACGGCGCGGGCGAACTCCTCCCGCCCGCGCGGCGAAGTACCGATCAGCGCCGAAAACGGGCTTCCCCAAGTGGGGGAAGTGATGAGTTCACCGTCGATGCGGCAGAGGCAGACGGTTACCCGCCCCAGGTCGGCGAACCGATCCTGCAACTTGTGTAGAACGTCAAGCGATACGCGGTCGGTCAACATGCGGACGCTACCCTCGCTGCGCGGCAGATCCATACGACAGGCCCGGCCCCCTGCGCCGTCATGTCGGAATGAAATCGGTGCCGCCGTGAATCTGGGCGACAGTTTCCACAATCCATTTGGCCGCGGCGATCAGGTCGCTTGGGCTCACAACTTCCACTTGTGTATGCATGTAACGATTCGGAATACTGATCAGTGCGGTGGCGACACCGCCGCGCGTCAATTGAATCGCATTGGCATCCGTCGGCGTCTCTCCGGGCGCCGCCTCCGTCTGATAGGCAATCTCTTTGTGCTCGGCCGAATTCTTGAACAGCGCCGTCAAAGGTAGGTTGAAATTCGCACCCATCGAGATCGTCGGTCCGGCACCGAGCTTCACATCGCCATTGACTCGTTTGTCGATGTCGGGGTAGTCGGTCGCATGAGTCACATCGACGACAATCCCGACCTGCGGATCGAGCCCGAAACATGATGTCCGGGCGCCGCGCAGGCCGATTTCCTCTTGCACGGTGCTCACCGCGGTCAACGAACACCTGAGCTTCTTGCCGGCGCAAAGCCGCAGCGCCTCCATTACCACGAAGGTGCCGCATTTGTTGTCCAGCGCCGGCGCCGTGACCAAGTTGCCGCCCAGGTGGACCAGTTCGGCCCGAAAAGTGATCGGATCGCCGACACTGACGACTTGT
>JADFIX010000880.1 GCA_022566435.1 Planctomycetota bacterium | reverse complement strand
AATAAATCATGGTTTCTTCTCTGATATATTGTTAAGAACACCGAGTTCGGGCTACGATTCGACCGGTGAAACAGGCGACGAGCATGATGCAAGACCGCCCGGGTTGGACCGGTGTGGACCGCTGCGGTTTGGTCGAGTCGCTTGAACACCCGTTTATCCCGAACGCTGGAGTAATGTCTGCATGGAATGGTTCTTTCTCGTCGTCGCCGTTTTCTGGTTGGCTTGGGCCAATGGGGCAAACGACAACTTCAAAGGTGTCGCGACGCTCTACGGCTGCAGGGCGATGGACTACCGCGGCGCGTTGTGGTTGGCCACCGCATCTACGTTGGCGGGCAGCCTCCTTTCCATCGTACTGGCCGGTGCGCTGGTCGAGACCTTCAGTGGAAAGGGACTTCTCCCGGACGATCTCGTGCGTAGCCGTGAGCTACTCATCGCCGTCGGCGGCGGCGCGGGGTTGACCGTGCTTCTTGCGACGTTCCTCGGAATGCCGACTTCGACGACCCACGCCCTGACCGGGGCCCTGGCGGGCATCGCACTGCTGGTGGGTGGCCGTCATACCGATCTCTCTCACCTTTGGTACGACTTCGCGACGCCGCTCCTGGTCAGTCCGGTTCTCGCCATCGGCGGCGCGGCGATTCTTTATCTGATCTTTCGAAAAGCACGCTTGGCCATGGGGATTGATCGAACCACATGTATCTGCGTAGGAACCAGGGCAGTGGCGTCGGGCACCTCGCTTTCCGGCGACAAAGCCCTGAGCACTGTGCCGCTCACCACGACACCGACGCTGGTCATTGCAGAGCAGGACGAATGTGTCGAGCGATATGACGGACACGTCGCCGGTATCTCCGCCCAAAAAATCGTCGACGGCATGCACATGTTCAGCGGGGCGGCCGTCTGTTTTGCCCGAGCGGTGAACGACACCCCGAAAATCGCCGCCCTTCTCTTGGCGACCGGCGCATCGCTGGCCGGCTGGAAACTGATTTTCGTGGCCGTGGTCATGGCCGTGGCCGGACTCGTGCAAGCTCGAAGAGTGGCCGAGACGATGAGCCATCGCATCACCGATCTCAATCCCGGGCAGGGTTTGACGGCGAATTTGGTCACCTCGGGATTGGTGCTCTTTGCGTCAGGTTTCGGTGTGCCGGTTTCCACCACACATGTCTCATGTGGATCGATTTTCGGAATCGGAGTCGCCGGTCGGTCGGTGAAGTGGAAGACGGCCGCTCAAATCGCCACCACGTGGCTCACGACGCTGCCGCTGGGGGCATTGCTGGGGGCCGGGTTATACTGGTGCCTCGCTCATTGACGCTTATCTCGCCGGAGGCCTGTTGTGAATAGTATGTCGCCAGCGCATTTCGCGGTCCCGAATACCGAGCCGCAGGCTTCAGCCTGCGCGGTTCCCCCTCGTCCGATGTTTCCCGAAGTTCACTGCACCCGCCAAGACAAAACGCAAAGTGCTCCAAAACGCCCGACAACTCGAATTGTCATCATACTACTCGGTTCGTTGTTGTTCGTTCTAACGCTTGCGGTATGCGCCACGTATCTACCCGCCATCGGCCTGCGTCTATTCGGCCCGCCGCGGGTGACGATGGACGAGGCCTTTGCGAAATCGTCGGGCAAGACGCAGGTCGACCACAGCGCTCTGGATCGACTTCTCCGGGCACACGTTGATGCGGACGGCTGGGTGGACTATCGAGGCCTGAAAAAGGAGGCAGTAGAGCTAGGTCGCTATGTGGATTTTCTTTCCGGCGTGGCGATTGCCGATCTCGGGCGTGATGAACGTTTGGCGTTGCTGATCAACGCCTACAATGCGTTCACGCTCCAATTGATTCTCGAACACTACCCGCTCGACTCGATCAAAGACATTCCCGCCCGCGATCGCTGGGACGCCGTCCGCTGGAAGCTCGGGGGACACACATGGAGTCTCAATCAGATCGAGCATGAGCAAATCCGCGCCAAGTTCGCCGAGCCGCGAATTCACTTCGCACTTGTCTGTGCGGCCGTGGGCTGCCCGCCGCTTCGCAATGAGGCCTATCGGGCTGACCGGCTCGAAGACCAATTGGCCGGTCAGACCGATTATGTCCACAGCCATCCGCGTTGGTTCCAGGTCGATTCGAACGTCACCGTTGTCCGCCTGACCAAGTTGTACGAATGGTATGGCGATGACTTCGTTCAAAAACACGGTTCCGTGATGAACGCCATAGCCGCTTATTTACCGAAAACTCATGAGGGGACGGCCCCCACAAAAAAACCCCGAATTCGCTGGTTGCCTTACGATTGGTCGTTGAACGACGTGACGAACAGGCCCTCGCCCCCGGGGTCATCGAAGCGCGATTGATCCCTCGGTGCCGGGTGCCATGCCCAAGCCGAAGGCGCCGGCATGTCCTCATTTGCGCCGAACATGGCTGCGCTGCGCT
>JADFIX010000035.1 GCA_022566435.1 Planctomycetota bacterium | reverse complement strand
CGGAGAGAGGGTCCGAGTTGCCCTGAATGCTCCAGAAAAGATGCTTGAGTTCGAATATCCAAGATTGGCTTCGGTCCTGAGCCGACTAGGTGTATAGTGGATGCGGCTCCAACCCTGGGGAGGACCACTGTGAACCAACGAACAACGAACGCCTTGATCATTGGGTGTGCAGGAGCGGCTCTGGCCGCCGCAAGTCCTGCTTGGGCCCAAAACGCTCTTGATGCCAATCTCCAGATTGGTTCTCAGGGCATCAACCAGCCCAAACGTGATTTCATGGCTGAACTGAGGTTTCGCAACGCCATTGTGACGGGCAATGCTCCGGGCGGGTTGTCGTTCCGCGGCGATGTCGGGTATACCGCCGCGAGAGACTTCCGCGCCGAACTTGCCAGCGACGCCTGCCGCGACAGAGCGACCGGATCGACCGACCCGCCGCCTGTGCCAGGTCGCCTGCCGTACAGTTGAGCGGAGATTCCGATGCTGGGCGGGTCGTATGGGTCATATTCCGTTACCGCAAAAACTAGGATCGCATCCGAGCCAAGTTGCTTCACCAACTCCCACGCATGTTCGGGCGAGGTCACGGTGACGTGCCCCTGCGCCGTCAACATGGCAAGTACCCGACTGACTGGTACGACGGTCACGCCTTCGACGTAACTTAGTTCGCTCGCCATCAGGTCTGCGAACCGATCCGGATCGAAATCGGCTGCGCCGCTCAGGTTCAACGCCGGAGCCACCGCCACCGTCATCGGTCCGAATGTCTCATTGGCGATGCGAACCCGCGCGACGCGCTGTTCGCCCGCGCAACCGACCGTCAGGCCAACGCCCAGCACAGGTCCGATCAGGGACCCAATCCAACGTCTCCAGACTCGCCGCCATCCGGCCTCTAATTCCGTCGCATCCATGCTTTCAGGACTCCCGCCGCGTTCCTTGCGGCGCAAGGCCCCGCTGTCGTCTACGCGAGGCCACGTATCAACCGGTTCATCGTCCAATTCATACACACGCTTTTGTCTGAAACTCGGTAAATCCCGACATCCTACAAGCCGCCCTCCGTAGAATTATTCGCATGGCGGTCGTCGAGATCAATGCCCGGTCGATTCGCGGAAGGGCGTGGGTCGCCGGTGAGCGATCCGCGGCCAGGGGAAATCCGCTCCGGGCCTGGCAGCAAACTCCAGATATTCTCGTATCCGCTACGTTTGGTGGTGAAGAACACGCGACCGTCAGCGGCAAAGACAGGCGCAAAATTGCCCGTGTGTCCGTCCGTAAGACGGACCTTGCCACGCCCATCGGACCACATGATCCAGATATCCATCTGCGTCACGCTGGACGGTAGGGAAAGTTCATCAGGACTAGGTTGGCTTACGCTGGAAAACGCGATTTGCCTTGCATCGACGCTCCAGGCCGGAAGGACGTACGCCTCGTGCGCGCTGGATGCGACTTCGGTCGGATACCGCGGTTCACCATCTACCAGGGTGACCGTCCAGATGCTGAATAAGTTGCTTCCTCGTTCGGTTGCCCGCTGGTAGAGGATCTGGTCGCCCAACGGTGACCAGACCGGGAACAGCCCGTAGCCGATGAACTTCTTTCCGGTGCGGCCGTCGGCATCCGCGATCCACAGTTCCCACTGACCGTCGCGTGTCGAACGAGAGCAATAGACGATCTTCGAGCCGTCGGACGACCAACTTGGATGGACGTCGTCGGCCTGTCCACTGGTGATCTGGAACGGTTGGCCGCCGTCGAGGCTAATGACCCAAATGTCCCAGTTGCCGGTCCGATCGCTGGCGAAGGCGACCCTACTGTCGTTGGGCGAAAAGACCGCTTGCACGTCGGACGATGGGTCGCTGGTCAATTGCGTGACCGCCGTTCCGTCGACGGATTTGACGTAGAGGTCCGGTCTGATGTTGTGCCGCGTCGACGAGAATACGAGCCGCGCGCCGTCGGACGTGATATCCGCATCGTTGTCACCGCCTATTTCCGCATACGTGTGGCGCTTGAGAGATATCGCGGATCGCGAGAAGTACCTTCCCGCATCGCGGTTATGGAGATCGCCGAATAGCGTAATCTCCCCGGCGCGCGCCGCGGCCAGCATAGAGTGTTCGTGCGCCTTGACGTCATGTTTCCTATCCCAATCGAGCAGGCAGCAACTCGCGAGCAGCGAGCTCATGCCCAGCAGCACTAAGCGATATATAGTTGTCATATTCATTGGAATGGCGATCGCCTCTCGCAGGGCGTCCCGCGAAGGGAGTACGCCCAGGTCCGGAAATTTGGCACCTATCCGCGAACGGACAGACAGGAAAAAGGGCCGAGCCCACTTTGCCTATCTCATCGGTTACGCGGCTTAGCGGAAGAAGTTGTCCCTCCACCTTGCGACCGGAAACTCTTTTATTGTCCGATAACCAAGTGTCTTATCGACCGGCAAGGCCAGTCCGCTTCATGAATGGCGGTCGCCGGTTCTGCGCTGTATCAGGCAAATACTGCACAGGTCACTCAAACGGTCGAAATCGAGCGCTCTTCGCAATCTATCGATTCGCCCGCCTTGTTTGAGCGGCTTGGACCTCCTTTTGGCCGTTCCCACATGCCAAGAATCCCCGTGGCGACCGGAAAACAATTACGATTGCTCTTCCGCGGCGGGAAAAATCACAGTGTCTCTGGAAAACTGGTAGACCCGTAACCTATTTTGTGAATTGGACTTAAAATTATCTTCGGCGTCTTGTCGCCATTTGTCGGATGCGGTGCTAAACTGTGTCGTCCCGAGACAGTTCATCTCAATGTTCGGGAATGAGGAGGAGTAAGGAAGGAAGCAGCCGATTGTGATTTTACGCGAACGCTTGCGCTGTCGTTTCAGGTTTTGCTGCAGTTGCATAACAGTTCGCGTAGCTCTCGGGAGGGGGGAGTTTGCATGATTACCCGAAGTAACGCTCCGGAGTTCGAATTCGTCGTAGTGGACATGAACACCCAGACGGACTTTTGCTCTATTAGCGGGGCCCATCCGGTATCAAACCGGGAATCGCTGATCCCCGCACTGAGACGGGTGATCGCTTGGACCAAGCGAAACGGCGTCCCGATTGTTTCGTCGGTCGACTCGCATCGCGTTCGCGACATTCGTCGCTCGGATTTTCCGCCATGTTGTGTCGACGGATCCAACGGTCAGACGAAGGTCGGTTTCACAATCCTGCCCCGAAGCGCCCGCGTGGAAGTTGATAACACACTGAGCGTTCCCCTGAATCTTTTCTCGACTTTTCAGCAACTTCTGTTTCGTATGCGCGATGGCGATTTGCTCTCCAATCCGAAGGCGGATCGGTTTCTGACACAATTGCCCACGGCGCGGTTCCTGGTCATCGGGAACGTGCTCGAACAGGCGGTGAAAACTCTCGTTCTGGGGCTCTTGACGCGGCACAAAGACGTCGCGGTGATCGCCGATGCCTGTGGCTATTGGAACGAGCCGACGGGCGATTTGGCCATTCGGCAGATGGTGGTCAAGGGAGCGACTGTGATTTCCGTGGATGATCTTCTGTTGAACAAGCTTACCGAACGCCGCCGTTATCGACGACCGTGGAAGAACGGCAAGAACGGGCATTCTGCCAATGGAAAGATCTCCCGTGGACCGTCCCGGTCCGTCGGCCTTCGCGTCGATCAGTTGCCTTCGACCGTGCAAGCAGTTAGGATGTCACGTAGAAACGGTTATGGACATCCTAATCGCCCGTAGGTCGGTGGATTGATGGCGAAGAAAAAAAAGCTCCCCAAACAACTCGCGATTCTCGACGAGGACCTTTGCACGGGCTGCGAAGCGTGCGTGGTGGTGTGTCCCGTCGATTGTATCGACAAAGTATCGGACCCCTCACATGCCGGCTACGCTATGGGTATCTGCACGATCGACCTGCCCGTTTGCATAGGGTGCAAGCTTTGTGCCCAGGTTTGCCCGTGGGACGTCATCACCATGGTGCCCACGAAAGAGGTGACGGCCATCCCCGCACTGGCGGAATTCCTCGAGACCGAACCGGTCTAGGACCGCCCTGTGACTGGAGAACCCTAGTCAAGCCCTGGGTGCCATGGTCAAGCGCAGCGCCGCCATGCTCGTTTCGGCAATCGCGGGACACTTGAAGCCTCAGTTCAGTAGTATCGCGACTGCAAGAATGTATGGAGAGTTCGTTTTTCTTGCAGGTGGACCTTGCGACTCTCGGTGTGGCCGATTGAACGGCGTTCGCACCCGTCATGTACGAATTCTGCTCCGGCCACCCCACGTACATCGGGATGTCACGCGAATCGGGGGCTATTCCGCTGCTTCGGCGGGCTCGGCGGTTTCTTTCGGTGCTTCCTCGGGCTTGGCCTGGTGGCGGGTACGTTTCTTCTGGCGCATTTCTCTCAGGGTATCTGAGGCCTTTTGCCATAGGGTATACGCTTCTTTTCGATCGCCGCGTTTGTAGGCGATCGCAGCATTTATCTTCTGCCGCCGCGTTGCTTTGTTGGGTCTGGGCATCTTGTATCTCTTGTCCTTAGCCATTCGCCGCAGCCACCACGGGCCACGAAAGCGTCGTATTGTAGCAACCCGGCGGAATCCTGCCAAGTGGAGGTTGAAATCGAGAAGAGATCGCCGGAATCGGGGCGGTAGCGGTGATTCTGCGCTTCGGGCAGCGATTGTGATTAAAATAACGCCTTCGGCAGCGGTTGCCTGAACAAGCGTAGAACCGGACAGGGGTGAGCCAAGTCATTTCGTCCGCTTGCGATCGCGTCGGGGGGGATTTCACGACAGTAGGATCGACCCACATGGTCGCCGGCTGGCAGCCCTATTCGCACAGCCAAACGCTGGATGTCGGCGGTCCGGCGACGGCCTACGTCGCCTACGGTTACAACATCGTCTTTGAGGTCCACCGCACCCTCTTTTTCGACTCCGCAACGATTAGCGGCATTCCCCTCAGCTGTGAGGACCCGGCATGTGACAGCGACGGTGTTTGCGAGGCCGGCGAGGACTGCGTCAATTGTCCCTGCGATTGCGCTTCGGCAAGCGGCGCGACCTGCGGTAACGGCGTTTGCGAGGCCGCAGACGGTGAAGACTGTATTTCTTGTGCGGCGGATTGCGATGGCAAACAAAACGGGAATCCGAACAACCGTTTCTGTTGCGGCGACGGCGACGGGGATGGGGCAATCGTTTGCGATTCGACAACGCCCGAGTGCAACGGTGGCGGTTTTTCGTGTACGGATGTGCCAGCGTCCGGCTCGTGCTGCGGTGACGGTACGTGCGATGGCAGTGAGACCGAGTCCAACTGCGCCATTGACTGCGCCGTGACCTGCGGCGCTCCGGCCGACTGCAACGACGGCGTCGGCTGCACCGACGATGATTGCGTGGGTGGCATATGCGTCAACTCGCCTAACATCGCCAATTGCCCGGACGATGGCGCTTTCTGCAACGGCAGCGAATTCTGCGATGCCATCGCCGATTGCGCTTCGACCGGTGATCCGTGTAGTGGTAGTGAAACGTGCAACGAAACCACCGACACGTGCGACTTACCGCCGTGTCAGCCGAAGGGCGGTCCGTGTACGACGAACGTCGACTGCTGTTCGGTCAACTGCAAACCCAACGGGACGTGCCGGTAGAACGAATCGAACGCGCGACGAGGCATGCGGCGGACGTTCGGATTCGACGAATGACGGATCGGCTCGTGGTAGAGTATTTGCCTTGCCGACGTCGACCGCGCCGGCCTCATCTCTGGCGTTGGAAGACCGAGCGAATCTGTGGCGCAGGGTGCCCGTGCAAATCGCCCCTCATTCGCCGGGCTCACGTACCCGGCGGCGAAGATGTAGGTCGGGTGTTGACTTAAATTAAGACGCCCGGCCTGCATCGCACCATACTTGCATCAACCTTCGCCATTGAGTGCGCACGGTCTGAACATGGTCTCTGGACGTGCAAACGGCGTGCTGGATGAACTGCTTGGCCGAGGTTCCATCTACTTTGGAAATTCGCATGGCTTGGCAAACAAGGATTCGTTCGAAAGCCAACTCGGTACTTGGTATTTGGGTACTGTGTCCTTTGGAAAACCAACCATCGGGGAGGCGGTGCGAAACGAGGACGAGATTCTCAGGAAAAACTACGAACTCCGCATTGATTGAGAACTTCGTAGCAGTATGATTCTTCCCAATTAGTTATCTTGATAGGATGAATCTGCAAACGACCTACACGTGGAGCGACGCTTCCAACATCGTCTGAATACTTCATGCGACTGACCAAGCAGCAAAGCGTTCGCAGTGGCAATCCGCGTAGACCGACCGGGCTTGATAGCAGCATGAGGTTTGCTCAGTCGGACATGACGGTAGAAACGGTAGGGTGTGGTCATCGTGCCTGGGGGTTCAGCGAGTGGCTGATCCCGCTCCGCACGGAAACATTAAGGAGATTGGTGATGAGTCTATTTTCTCGTTGCAGTAAGATCGTATTCGGCAGCGTCGTGGGTCTCGCAGCCGTGTTGGGAGCCGCTGTGCTCGTCCAGCCTGCCAGCGGTGCCCGACCGGGAGGTCCTCCTGGTCCTTTGTGCGGGCCAACGATTCTCTTTGTTTGCAGCGCACCGGGCCAAGATGATGTGTTCGTCGGCCTAACGATCTGTGAGGTGGCCGCGTTCGAGCGGAAGACTGGCCGAACGTGCGAGCCGTTCGGGGGGTAACTCGGCTCAAGATGATACAGCCGCATGGCACTCGCGGTGAGTGCCTTGCGGCTTGCTCTACTACTACTACATCCAGTGCGGGTAAGGATCGCATGGATGAGAAGGCCCGTGGCGCTCTTTCGGATTCACACACACGTCGGCGATGAGTCAGGGCAAGGTCATTTGTCGCGCGCGCTTCTAGCCTGTACGAGCCGCGATGACCAGGCAGGCAAGATGCCTGCGGTACGAAGTATCGTGGGTCGGGCTTGGCCAGACGTCGATATCGCCGAGCCGCAAATCCTCTCGAGTTCGTAACTCCCCAGCCAAACTCGGTCCCTGCATCTCTCTGCTATGCTTCCGCTGCGCGGTAGTTCGTATGTGTCGGTGACGGCATCGCAGGGTGCCATGGTCAAGCGAAGCGCCGCCATGCGGGATTTGAGAGACGGCATGGCGGCGCCCGGGAATACCGGACTTGGCCATGGCACCCAGAATCTTCCCGGCTTGGGCATGGCACCACATGGCACCCATGGCACCCATGCCACCCGGGAAGTGCGTATCGTAGGGCGGGCTTTGACCGAGACAGTTCTGGTGAACTGCCGTCCGATAGGTATTGGCGATGCCGGAGCATGGCCAGGGCGACCGAGTTTGATAGCGCTCAGGAGTTTTTCGATGACCGACCCTTCCGACGACCCAAAGGAGAATGGATCGCCGCGCCACCAGGGGGACGAGTCTTCCGTGCAGAGCGAGACCTTTTCCACAGACGCCGCTCCGTCCATACCGCAGCCCATGGCGCTGCCGGCGGCACCGCTTTCCGTACCCAGCACGCCGCCGATGCTGCCCGGTGAGGTGGGGACGGGATCGGTGGCATCGGCGTGGCCGTCATTCGTGCGGCGAAGGGATTACCGTCACTGAAGAATCCGCTGGACGTGACACACGACAAGCCGCAAGTGGCGCCTCCGACTCGTCCTTAGTACCCCGGTTGATCGCTTCAAACCTGCTCGTCGACCGTTGGCGACTCGCCGCGAAGCTCGTCGTAGATGCCCAGGAACTTGGCGTACGCACTACCGTTACCGTCGTAGGGCGCGGGATCCGCGAGCTGCGATGCCGATTGTATCGACGAAAGATAGTCGGCGAGGAAACTGTCGAACGCATCGATTAGCACGGTCAGCGAACGGTCGGCAGCGGGTTCCACCTCAACTTGCTCGACGACGGTAGTGTCCACAACAGAGGACGCATCGGGCGATACGACGGCGGTCAAGACATCCGCGTCCGCCGACTCAGTCGTATCGACGCCGCCTGTCGACGGCGTCGGTTGCTCGGTGACGACATCCGGTGCCGGATCCGACGAATCACCGGGTTCGCCGACTATGGCGTCCAGCGCCGGTTCTTCCGGATCGACAACCGGTTCAGGTACGACATCAGTGGCCGGCGGGTTAACAAGTAGTGACATCTCGGTCGTAAGATTCGCGAACACGCTCCGCAGGGCGTCAGCGAGGGCATCGGCGTCGACTGAGGATTCCGTGACGTTGCTTCCCAGCGCCGCGCGGACATCGTTTTCGAAACTCGCGATCCGATCACCGATCGCTTCCATCGTTTCGTCGTCGAGCGATAGGGAAGCCAGAAACTCGGTCAGCGCGCCGTTTACACCGTCAAGAAAGAGTTGTGCCTCGGCTTCGGCCGTCTCCTGGGCTTTCGACGCACTCGCGGCTGACAGTTCATCGAAGAAGTTTATCCGCAAGCGCACATCAGCAACGCCCCGGAAGTGGTTCGCTTCGAGCAACCGCATGACGCCGCGAGACTCTGATTCGCTGGACTCTCGCGGCTCCAGAGGCGCGGACGCGGTTTTCTTAGGCTGGGCGTCATCGTTCGGGATTGCGTGAGGGGACCGTCCGCGCTTATTTGTAGGGTGCGCGAGGGCTAGGCCTACAGGTGGACGCAAGGATGGGTCTGTGGCGGCGATTTTCATGACGTAACATTCTCCCGATGTGGTTCGATAGGCACTACAAAACACCCAACAACCTATTATCGGTTAAGCGTTTACAGCGCTTTGCTTAAAAAGAGCGGTCGCCCAGCAATGTTGGCGGGTTTCGCAGGAAAAAGGACGTTGCGCGCACGGACACTTAGTGGCGGGTAGATCGGAATCGAGACTATGAGGCTACTCGGACGTCGTCGTCGATGCCGATTCGGCTGGCTTATAGTTCCTCTTCGGGGGCTTGACCACAAGGCCCATTTTGATGGCCTTTGCGGACACTTTGATACGGCAGACGGTTCCGTCCACGACGGCGCGTACGCGCTGGATATTGGGCTTGAACTTTCGCTTGGTGATGCCGGTGGTTTTTCGGCCCACGCCGCCGAGATATTTCGCCTTACCCTTGCGGGCAATGGATCGGCCGGATCGAGTTCTCTTACCGGTAAAAAAACAAACACGCGACATACCACACCTCAACGACGTACAAACAGACGATACTTGTCTCTCCCCGGAAAGGAGGACGAACCGGCCAGTATACCGAAACGCAAAAAGCCTGCAAGTCAAGCAAGAGCAACGGTTTGCGTCCGGCGGCCGTCTTCTTGCTGAATTGGTCAGCCTTTTCGGACACCGCCATCGTCGGCAAAAGGGAGCAAAGGATGCAATGGCGGGCGTGCTGAGTCGTTAAGCCTGGTAGAAACGGATGACAGATAGTCAGGAACTAGGTTCGATCGTCGGTCGCGCCCGAAATCGCGACATTGATGCACTTGAGATTCTCGTCGACCGGTACTCAGCCAGGCTGTACGGATTCCTGTTCAGGATGACGGGTCAGCCGGAAGACGCCGAAGACTTGGTGCAAGAGGTTTTCGTGCGCATGGTGAAATCGATTGCCGTCTACGAGGAGGATGGTCGGTTCGAGGCGTGGCTGTTTCGCATCGCGGCCAATCTGGGGCGCGACCGAGGTCGGCGGCAAAAGCGAAATCCGGTCGTCGGTTCGATCGAAACAGACTCGACCGAGACCGCCGTCGATCGCGGTGCGCATCAAATGGGACGCGAGGCCGGTCATCAAGGGCCGGAGCACCGAATGACGTTGACGGAAGATATCGTGCGACTCCAAACGGCCTTGAGTCGACTGCCGACGGAAGAACGCGAGGTCGTGATGCTGCGACATTACACGGATATGACCTTTGCCGAGATCGCCGACTTGATGGCTAGCCCGCTGGGCACCGCGCTGGCCCGGGCTCATCGTGGGCTCGCCAAGTTGCGAAAGTGGATGGAGTCGTCCGAATGAACACCGACGATGAAATGTTGCGCGATATCGAAAGTGGTGAGCACTGGATGGACGAAGTCTGCCACGAACCGCCCCCGCCGAGCGCAGATCGTATCAAGCTGCGGGTACGTATCGCGGCACAGGAAGTGTGGCTTCGGGGGCAAATGGATGACACCCTGCCGCCGCACTTGACCGACCGGACGAAGCGGACGGTGCGGACCGCAATCGGCGAGGACCGCGCCGCGCCGCGCCGGCATCTGCGAAATAGGAACCGGTTTGGACGGGTGGCGTGGTGGGGAAGCGGCGTCGCCGCCGCGGCCGGGATCGTCCTGTTCTCAGTCGTCGGATTTCAGGATCGGGTCGACAACCCATGGAGCGAACTGTCGTTTGTCGAAGTTTTTGCGGCGACGATTGCGAGCGACTTGGAGATGGCGATCGCGGCATTGGCCACGGATGTGGCGACCCTGGAGGACGAACTCGGCGACTCGTGGTTGGCACAGGCCGACGATTGGCCGCTATTGAGTATCGGTGATGCGATCGACAATGTCTTGACCGAATCCACCGGCGATGACTGGCTATAAGTCTCGGGATCGGTCTTGAATCTGGGAGGATTGGAATCATGAAACGTAAATGGTGTGAATTGAATGCGGCGCTTCGATTGTTGATGACATCGCTGGCGGTGTGGTTCGTCATGCAGGGTGTCGCTGCGAATGGGCAGGGCCGCGAGCCTTCGGGTGATCGGCCACCGGCTGCCCGGCGTGAGCGCGGTGAAGGAGGCGCGACGCGTCGCGGTCGCGGCGGATTCGCGGGTCCCCGTCAAGGCAAGCGAGCCGGTCGCGGGTTGTGGAGCCGCATGTCGGATGACGAAAGGGCGGAGTTCGAGGTCTTCATGGAAGAACACTTCCCCAAAATGTTCTTGGAGATGCAGGCGCTGCAGGAGCGAAACCCCGACGGATTCGACCGTCGGATCGGGCTCATTGTCTACGACATTCGGCAGATGATGGATTTGCTGGAAACGCAGCCGGAACGTGGGGCCCTCATGATTCAGGAACGGCAGTTGAAGTTTCAGATGCGCCGTCAGGCGCGGCGATACCAATCGGCCAAGAATCCAAAAGGCCGAGAAAAAGCGAAGGACCAATTCCGCGAGTTGTGCGCCCTGTCGTTCGACTGTCGGCACCAGCGTCGCGAAATGGAAATCCGCGAGTTGGAGGCCCGTATTGCGGAACTCCAATTACGTCACGAAGAGGCCGCGACGATGCGCGACGAGCTGATCGACCAGGAGGTCGAGGCGCATCTCTCTCCCGAGCGCGGTCCGCGCGGTCCGAAGGGACGGCGCCCGAAAGGACCGCGGGACGGGGTTTGAATGTCGCGTCCGCAATTGCAGGCCCGGTATGGTCGGCGTCCACTGCTGTAAACATCTTTCGAAACGCCCAGATGCCTATTGATGTAGTGTCGGCATATTTTTCCCGAGCCGGCTCGGTGATCGATTCTTGATCCCGGAGGGACCTGGGCACTTAGCCACGGGCGTAAAGTAGTTCCGGGCGAACTAGTTCTTTGCAGGCGAATGAAGGGCCATTAGCAGTTTTGTCAGCCTTTTCGAATTCGGGTTCTTTTGATGGGCATTGGCCAAGGCCGTGCGAAACGTTTCCTCCCCGTCCACACCAAGCGGTTGCCCCGGGACGGAGGTTTCCTCCTTAACGTGCGGTTCTCCCTGCCCGGCGCCCGAGCCGCCGCGGGTGGCGAATCCTACCGAGAAAGCCAGCAGAATGATGGCCGCATAGCGAAACATAACCCCTAAGGGAAAACGGGCTAAGCGCCGGAGGTCCGTCGAACGACCAAACACCAGCGAACCGTCCAAACGCCGGATGGATACCTCGGGTGCCGGCGGCAGTTGGCGCAGCGTCGACATGGTGTCCTGCATGGATTGGTATTCACCGCGACAGTTTGCGCATGATGCCACATGCGTGTCGAACTCGGTTTGCATTGTCGGCGGAAGCTCATTTCCGAGGGCGTCCGCAAGCTGGTCCATGAATCGTTCACAATTCATTGATTTTCGTCCTCCGCCCATCTCACTCGCAGCCGTTC
>JADFIX010000879.1 GCA_022566435.1 Planctomycetota bacterium | reverse complement strand
CTCAGGTTCGCGACGTTCTTTTCCCCCGTGACCCCGTCGAGCCCATGTCGTTGGTGTGACGGTCCATCGAGGTCGCCCCGGGTAGTTCGGACGCGCCTCGGCTTTGCGGGTCAAAACGTCAATCGACGGCGTGGCGGCGGTTGCATCCGTGCGTGCGCCGCCCGCTCGTCGTTAAGCTTTCAATGACGCGCGTTATCCCAACAGCCCGTCTTCCATGACGAACTGGAGTTCCTTGCGCGTTCGATTGATGGCTAGATGTCCTTGAATTCGTCGACCAGCCAATTGCCGAGGGAGATGTCGTCGTCCGATTGATGCTGGTTGAGCGTTTGCGCCGCCGCGTTCAGTCCGACGGTAATGGCCTCTAGCCCGACGCCGCAGTTTGACCCAAGAACAAGGCCGCCGGCGCCGACAACAATCAACAAGCCTCGGCGAATACGTTTGCGCCAGTGGATCTGCATGTCTGTTTCCTTTCGAGTCATGTCTGTGGTTCTTCCCTCGGCGGTTTGTATCGGGCGGGCCGGTTCGAAAACTACAGCGAATCGACAGCCTATTTTGCCTATTTTGCCGAAGATCATAGCGATCACATAACAATGGGCTGATCGTAGTGCTAATATCCTTGATTTCGTACCGTCTTGACTTCCGATCGAGTTCACCGTAACCTCCCGATTCGGCTTGTCAGCGATTCGATAAGTGAGTATCCGAAACCCTTGGGGTACGCGCAAGGTCAAGCCAAGCTTGATTCTTGGCGGTGGTCGTTTCTCTTCGCGGCGAAATGATCAGGCCTCGGTTGTCGGACTTCGGCCGCGGACCTTTCGCGAATCTTGCGGTTCCGGTTCGATTCCTGCGGTCCACGACGGTTGGTGTGTCGTTAGGCGATGACCGGCGTGCCAGTGATTACCCGGTGGTGTAATGGTAACACACCAGGTTTTGATCCTGGCGTTCCAGGTTCGAGCCCTGGCCGGGTAATGGGGATGAGTGCCGACGGTTTGTCGCTTGTCGGGCAAGCAGCTTTGAGGGATTGGCATTGAGCGATCGTGCGGCCATCGTGCTTGCGGCGGGCAAGAGTACCCGTATGGACACGGACAGCCCGAAGGTTCTGCACGAGATTTGCGGTCAACCGATGTTGAGCTTTGTGCTTCAAGCGTGTCGCTTGGCCGGTGTGGAACGGACGGCAGTGGTCGTCGGTCACGGGAAGTCGAAAGTCAAGAAAGCTTTTGCATCGACCGGGAATATCGATTGGGTCGAGCAGCGAGAGCAGAAGGGAACCGGTCATGCCGTCTTGTGTTGCAAGAAGGCCATGGCGGGATTTCACGGCACGGTGCTGGTGATCGCCGGTGATATGCCGCTCGTTCGGCGCTTGACCCTTGTGGAGCTAATGGAGTCGCGCGAGCGGGCGGATGACGGGGCCGCCATAGCGACTACGATTCTCGACGATCCGACGGGATACGGTCGAATCGTTCGCGATAGTGAGGGCGGCTTGGAAGCGATCGTCGAGCACCGGGACTGTTCGCCGGAGCAGTTGAAAATTCGTGAGGTGAATCCGAGCTACTACGCGTTCGACGCGGATCTGCTCTTCGAGGCTCTCGAGCAGGTCGAGGCGAATCCGGATACCGGCGAGTTTTACGTGACGGACGTGATCCGGACGTTGCGCGAGGCGGGACACGGTGTTTCCGCCAACGCGACGGTGCCTTCCGCCGACGCCACGGGCGTGAATTCGCGCCTCGATTTGGCGATCGTCGCCCGCATGATGCAGGACCGATTGCAAATGGCGTTGATGGGCGAGGGCGTGTCGATCATCGATCCGGACAACACTTGGATCGAGGCCGACGTGACGATCGGACGGGATTCCACGGTGTACCCGTTTTCGTTTATCGGCGCCGGCGCGAGAGTCGGGAGCAAGTGTCGGATCGGCCCTTTCGGCCTGGTGGCCCAGGGCGAGTCGATCGCGGACGGCAAGGTCGTGGGACCGTTACGCGGGATGGGTTCGTAGGAATCACAGCTTCAGGAAAACGAGATGACTGGAAGTCGTGACGGAAACGGAATCGTCATTTTCGGCGGCTCGGCGAGCGTCGAGTTGACGAACAAGATTTGCGACTACCTCGCGATCAAGTGCGGTCGTGCCATGGTCTCGTCCTTTCCGGATGGTGAGACGGTCATCAAGATCGAGGACGACGTGCGCGGAAAAGACTGTTTCGTCGTGCAGTCCACCTCCTCGCCGGTGAACGACAATCTGATGGAGTTGCTGATCTTCATCGACAGCTTGCGGCGCGCGAGCGCGAAGCGAATTACGGCCGTGATTCCCTACTACGGCTACGCCCGCCAGGATCGAAAGACCGGCCCGCGCACGCCGATCTCGGCCAAGCTGGTGGCCAACCTCATCACCGTGGCCGGCGCCGACCGGGTCCTGACCCTCGACCT
>JADFIX010000878.1 GCA_022566435.1 Planctomycetota bacterium | reverse complement strand
TCGGTCGCGACAAGCTCGACAGGGTCGTCCCGATTCTTCTCCAAGTAAAAGTAACCGATGAACCGAAGAAATCCGGCGTGGCCGTGGCGGCCGTCACGCACTTGACCGAACAGCTTTGTTCCCTCAAGAACCTCGCCGTTCATGGAATGATGGCCTTGGCGCCTCTGTCGGACGACGAAAAGATCGTCCGACTCGCCATGGAGCGAGCGCGAGAATTGTTTGACGAAATCGTCGCCGACCGTTACTGCGGCCCCGAATTCAAGGAATTCTCTCTCGGAATGACCAACGATTTCGAGCATGCCATTGAGTTCGGATCGACGTACGTTCGTATCGGCTCGGCACTTTTCGAGGGAATCGAACTCTCCGCGGAAACGGCGCCGATAGGTTCGTGAGTGGCGGCCCCAGCCGAAAGGCCCGTTTGTCATCGACCCCCTGAAGCCGCTGACAAGAAGCGGGTTAGGGATTCTTGATGCGAAACAATGAACGACTTGATGCCCCACCGCCGACCCAGCGCCTCCGCAACAGTGCCCGAACGCGGCAGCTTGACCCTCATTTTGGGCTGCATGTTTAGCGGCAAGACTTCCGAGCTACTTCGTGCCCTCACACGACTCGAACCACAAGCCTTTCGGGTGTTCAAACACGTCATCGATAACCGGTACGACCCGGATTCCGTCGTCTCGCACGCCGGCAAAGGGATACCGGCCGTCCGTATCGCGTCAGCCGCGGAAATTCACGTCCATATCAACGGCGCCATCTCATGCGTCGCAATTGACGAAGGCCACTTTTTTGATCGGTCTCTTGCCGACGTCGCCGAGTCGCTCATTCGCCGCGGCATCGGCGTTCTCGTGACAGCGCTCGATCGAGATAGCTGGTCCAAACCTTTCTCGGTCGTAAGCGAGCTTCGATTGGTCGCGGACCGAGAGGTCTTGTTGCTCGCGACATGTGCTTCGTGCGGCGACCGCGCGGATCGCACGCAACGAACGAAGCCGGTTGTGAACGGCCAAATGGTGGGCGGTCCCGAAAGCTACGAGCCGCGTTGTGCACGATGCTGGACGCCGCCGGTCGTCACCGCTGCTGGATAGCGATTGGTCTCAGCCTTTTCCGGCCACGCAGGACGACGGTTCCCACACGATGTCTCGGCTGTCAAAGACCGGTCCGTCCGTACAGCACAAGCGGTATCGCCAGCCGTCACGGTCGTCGTCGTCGTGAATCGGAACGACACACGACTGACAGGTCCCGGTTCCACAGGCCATCGCCCGCTCCATACAGACTTTGCATTCAATGCCCCGCTCGCCGCAGAAATCCGACACGAACCGCATCATCCGCTCCGGACCGCACGTGTACACGACGAGATCGTCCGCTGGTGTCGGATTGGATTCGTGGTAGCACGAAAGTGCTTGGCCGATGTGTCCATGAAACCCGAGCGAACCGTCGTCGGTGCTCAGGACGACCGGCGTGTTGACGCGGGCGAACTCGGCGGCGCAACACGTGGCCAAAGAGGCGTCGGGACTCGGCGACTGATCACGATCCATGGTCAAGGCCAGAAGATCTCTCGTCTGCGCTCCGCAGAAGGCGACCGTTTTTCTGTCGTGGTCGGCCAGCGCGGCAGCAAGCCACAACATGGGCGGTAGGCCGACGCCACCCGCCACCATCCAAGCCGCTCGTTTACGATTTGAGATTGGAAAAAGGTTGCCGAGCGGACCGAGGACGCTCGCCGTGTCGCCATGACCCAGCGATGCCATCCAATTTGTGGCCGTGCCCACCTCGCGATAAATCAGATCGATTTCCACACTGTCGCTGCGCCGGCGTAACCCCGCGATGCTGAAAGCGCGGCGTAGCAACGGGTCGAAACAATCGGCACGCCATGCGTCGGAGGCGCCGCCTTCAGTATCGTCCAGCCGATGGTAGCCGCGGTGATCGCCCTGTGCCGGGCTAATATGCACGAATTGACCTGGCGAAGCCGTTGCGAATGAATCCAGGCGCAAGATAATTCGGAGATGCTCGCGACACAATCGATCATTCGCGATTACGGTCGCCGTTTGAAGCACCGGGATGTCATTGAATTCCTGCATTTGGAGACGTTCTGCGGCCACTTGATCGGCCCGCGCTTCGCGCGGCGGCGCAAGAAAAAACTTCCGGAACCGAAGCTGCGGTCCCGGAAGTCCGCCACGGCTAGAAAGAAAGCCGCTATCCGGAATCCCTTTCGACCCCAAAGATCGGGCGAAAGAGGCGATTTTGTCGTACAATCCATCCGAAAGGTTTGTACTGCCGGACCCGACACATGTCAAACGTAATCAGATGTCAGAAGCGAACCAATAAAGCTGTAATCTATTGTGTATCAATGGCTTAAAGTCACACGGTTGACTGCAAGAAGTCGCCAAAACAGGTCGCTTTTCCAAACGCAGCAAGACGTTGCAATACCG
>JADFIX010000877.1 GCA_022566435.1 Planctomycetota bacterium | reverse complement strand
TGGATCAGCAGCGGCGTCTATTCTTCGCACGAGCACTGAATATCGCCACCTTGGGAGCCACCGCGTCCGCACTCGGAATTGGAGTGGCTGGGGCGGGCGGAAGTCAAACGTGTTTCGATTCCTATCAAAGACTTACCCGACGCCTTTGCCGGTTACTCGATCGCTCAGTTGTCCGACACTCACATTTCGGCCATCGTGCGCCGCGGGGAAATGCAAGCGCTCGTACAACTTGTCAACAGCCTTGGAGCGGATCTCATTGCCTTTACGGGCGACCTGGTCGATGGATATGTTGAGCACCGGCGTGACGATGTCGCGCCGATCGCGGACCTGGCAGCACCAGACGGTGTTTATTTTGTAACTGGCAACCACGAGTACTATTGGGACCTTGAGGGCTGGTTGGCAGAAGTCAATCGGCCCGGATTGGTCGTGCTGGAGAATGAACTTCGAGTGATTCAGCGCGGAGCGAGTCGCATGGTCATCGCGGGCGTTCCCGACATCAGTGTCAACGGTACAAGGTTTCCTGGTAAAAGTGATCCGGCGTTGGCAATCAAGAATGCTCCCAAAGATGCAGTTGCGAAGATACTCCTAGCACATCAACCGCGATCGTGCTTTGCTGCTGAAAGAGCCGGTTTTGATTTTCAATTATGTGGGCATACTCACGGTGGACAGATCTTTCCCTGGACGCTCTTGGTTCACCTTTTTCATCCTTTTGTTCGAGGTCTGGGGAAGCTGAACAACATGCACGTCTACGTGAACCCCGGTAGCATCTACTGGGGACCTCCCCTCCGTCTCGGCTCGCCGTCGGAAGTTACGTTGTTCTCCTTAGAGCGGGCCTGAATCGCGTGCCCTGTCCATCATTATCGTGCGAGTTGGGTGCCACTGCTGGTCCGCACACAGGCCGATTCGCCGTGGCGAACTTGTCCAGCAGTGTTGGTACACGTGAACATCATGGGTGGGCAAGCCACCCGTGGCACCGCACTCTCGTGCCATCAAGGAGTGAGCTAGACCGAGCTCACCGACGTGCCGATCCATATTGGCATCCGCTTTTCGACCACACGATTTTCTTGCCCGGCGTCATTTCAACGAACTGACTACCTCCGGTGAATAGCGTGTTGCCGTTGGGAAGTCGGAAGGCGTCAGTCGCGCCGGCGTGCTGGCGCTGTTGTGCGTGATTTCAGCATCGGTTGTGACGAGTCTCGATCTCCCCAACTTTGCCGCCCTTGGCTCGCCCATCGTCATTGGGCTGGCGCTGACAATCTGGGGCGGCGTGCTTGGCCTGACGGCATTGTTGGTCGGAACATTGAGCGACGAGCGATCGGCCAAGATCGTTGAACTTCATGAAGCGCATCTGGGCGTTATCGAGGTTCTCTCACGGTATCTGCAAAGCGCGAATCCGAGACTCAAGGACCGTTCGAATCGGGTCGCGGAATTGAGTCAAAAAGTCGCCCGGTCCATTCGGATGTCGGAACAGGAAATCGACAATATCCGCGTCGCCTCGCTTCTGCAGGACATGGAAAACATCGAAATCACAGCGCGGGTGATCCGTAAAGCGATGGACGATTTGGATGATCCCGCCGTCGACCTCCCGCCGCATACGTTTCATGGAACCGATCTCGTCCGCTCTCTGGGAGGCGTGTTGACCGGCGCCTTCCCACTGGTGCTGATCGAAAACGACGCGACGGCATCGGACGATGAGAAGCAGCGCGATACCGTACAGACTGCCGAGATTCCCTTCGGCGCGCGCATCATCCGAACTGTTCGGGCCTACGATTCGCTGGTACAGGGCGGTTGGGGCCGGTCTGGGCCAGCTCCAATTGTCCCGCCGCCCCACGAACCTCGCCCAGTTGCAGGCCGTGGCCGCGGTCGGGCAAAGCCATTTGATCGAAGTCTACGACCGCGGACTGCGGGCCCACGGTCGCCATGCCGCCCAGGTGCTGCTGACGGCCCACGATCTGGACGATCGCACGGCGTATCTCAACGTGCGCAATACGATCCGGGCCCTGTTCGAATTCGGCGCTCTGCCGATCATCAACGAAAACGATACGGTCAGCGTCGACGAGCTGATGACCACCTTCGGCGACAACGACCGGCTGGCCGCCATGGTCACCAACCTGATCCGGGCTCCGCTGCTGGTGCTGCTCTCCGACGTCGACGGATTGTACGACGGCGATCCGCGGGAGGCGGCTTCCAAGCTCATTCCCACGGTGACGCGGCTGGACGAATCGATCTTTCGGCTGGCCCACGACACGGCCACCGGCACGAGCAAGGGGGGCATGGCGAGCAAGCTCGAAGCGGCGCGGATCGTCACCGTGGCCGGCGAAAACGTGATCATCGCCAACGGCCGCACGCCGGGTAACCTGGCAAAAATCGTCGCCGGCGAATCGGTCGGCACGTTGATTCTGGCCGGCGGCCAATCGATCCGCTCCTTCAAACGCTGGG
>JADFIX010000034.1 GCA_022566435.1 Planctomycetota bacterium | reverse complement strand
GATACCAGCGAATCGGAACGCCATTCGACATCGCCTCGACCCACTTTTCCAAGTCCGGGTTCTGGCTTCGCATGTCCTGCCGCTTGCTCGAAACCCGAACATAAATTGCAACGTGTTTTTCCATTGTTCAGTACATCCTTTGTAAAGTGTCAGTTATAGCCTACAGCTTACACATTTCCGTTGACGTAAGTCGTTAAAAACCGTAGGTGAACACGGCGTTTTCGAGGGTAGGGTTCACCCTTTACACTTTTCGCCGTCCCGAAACCGCCCAACAGCACCCCGCCGATCCATGTCGGGGCGTTGGTTGGAAGGTCTCAAGCAGTGGCCAGATCAGGTACAGGCGAAGCGAGTCGATCAGCTTCGTTGAGGATCAGAGCTACCGCGTCACACATCCGGCTGAGAACGCGACTACAGGCGACGATAGGCTCGATTTCAGCCCCACTGACATACTTCTCGACGTAATTCCAACACCCGCCCAGGTCGGCATCATGCACGAAGCCCAACACCGACAGCAGAATGGCCCCGCCCAACTCGGCTACGGTTTCGCTACGCCAATGCTGGCCACGCTCGATAAGCTTGCCGTTCCGAAAGTCTGCCGCGTGTACCAGTTCGTGCGCCCAAGTCGCTAGATTCTCGACACCCAAGGCAATCGCCGATCCGTGTCGATACCAGCCAAGCGCCTTTCCACGCTTCCCGCTATAGGCTTGCAGTTTCAGGCCCCATGATTCGGCAACGCTTCGAAGTGGTAGGCTTTCGAGGAATTGTTCGGCTTGCTCGTTCCCTTTGTTGTGCTTCGCCCACTTGTCGTCGTCGGCTACGTCGGTTTGCTCGATACCGAAAACTGGCGTAGAACGGAAACCGTAGAGCACAAACGCTTCGCGAGTCTCGCCGGTTTCGCTGTCGTTTCGCGTCACCTTACGCTTGCAGGGCGCCAAGATAAGCGTTGCACGCTCGCCCTTACGGACTTGTCGTCCGACGCGCTTCCAGTCTTTGTAGCCCATGGCGTCGGCATGCCCGGAAAGCGCCACAATCAATTGATTGCACCATGAGTACGTATCGCAATGGCGTCCGGCGCGTTTGATGAATATCGGCGCCAGCGCCTTGGGCACGTCCCCGCGTTCAAATGCTTCGATAATCCTAGTAGCAACAGTTTCGGCTTTACCGTAGAATTGCATCGTCAATCACTCCTTACTAGTGGTTGGCCACGGGCTCGGTAGTTACAGCTACGCGAGCCCACTTATCTACCTACAGTATGAAACACGTTCGGAACAAAGCAAGTCCAAGACAAGAAGAAAATTCTACAGCCGTTCCCCCGTGTACGAAATTCTTGGGAACACACACTCTCGCGACGGTTTGCTTGGCGTTTGCGCCTTGTTTTCTCGGGGTTTGCGGGGCGTTTGCTAGCCGTCTACCGTGCCAAGACTTCGGCACCACTGCAATTAGTGCCGTGATAGTGACGCTCGAATGAAGGGGTGAGAGCCCCCGAGGCGCGACCCACCGGCCCCTGGATGGCCGCGGAGGGAGGGGAGAAAGGCCCCGCCTGTATTAAAAAACTTTTCAGGATTCGGATGTCATCGCCCGGTTTGAAGTTCAAACGGTGGTTATTTGCCAAACTGGCAAAAAGCGGACGCCGAACGAGCGAATAATTCATGCCGGCTCAACAGATGCACTTGACCAACTGAGGCTGGCGCGGAATCATCTGGAAACCGGGTTCCGATCAGAGTCATCGGAAGGTGAGCGGCGACCGAGACTAATCACTGGCGGTGGCCTGGACGATGCGAGATATGACAAAGCATCGCCGCGACACGAGGCACATTCGATTGTCTGAAGAATATGAAACCAACGAAGTTCCGGATGAGTACATTGCCGACATGTTTCAAGAGGATCCTGCAGGCTGGATAACGTTGTTCCTAAACCACATTCCGGAAGATCGGCGAGCTGAAGCAATTCGCGGAATTCGCGAGATGCTTGAGTTCTTCCATCCGGCTCCGACGAATTTGCCAAAGAACGCGATACTGATTCTCCGGACGCTGGATCGGGCGCAATCGCCGATGATTCAGGTGGAACTTGAAGACGCAACCAGGCTATCAAGGAAGACCATTGGATCGTACCTCGAACGTCTCATGGCACTTCAACTCATACACCGCCCCTCTGGCGCTAGGCAGGGTGTCGCCATCACAGGTGAAGGTCGCAACTGGCTTGGTACCAACTCTGCATCGTAGAACACCGCCGGTAAAAACTTTCAAAACTACGCGCTAATTACGCACAGGCGAAACCCCGCACCTGATAATACGGGCATGATGAGCACACGGTCGCCCATAGACGCAGAAACCCGCACGCTACTGAATGTCACGGAAGTAGCGGACATGCTCGGCTGCTCGGTGCGGCACATATGGTCACTGAATCGACGGAAGATCCTGCCGGAGCCCATTCGACTCGGACGGTGCGTGCGCTGGTCGCGCGCGTCCCTTCTTTCGTGGTTGGAACTGGGATGCCCGGTACGAACGGAGTCAGGCAGGGGCAGTCGTACTTGAATAATGGATCAATCATCAATGTCTTCCATGCGATCTAGTGCTGAGTTGCTGAGTGCTGAGTACTACGAAAAGGCGCTGGTTTTTCCGTTGGATGGCCTGCCGAGGGTCCTCCGTCCGTTTGTCAGAGAGGTAGCCAAATCTCTTTCCTGTCCTCCTGATTACGTGGCCTTGCCCCTCATTGTTGGCCTTGGTGCAGCAATCGGTCGGTCCCGTCGAATACGAATCAAAGATGACTGGATCGAATACCCCAATTTCTACGCGGTTGTAGTCGGTGATTCTGGAACTGTAAAATCGAAGGCGCAGCGTGTCGCCTTGCAATTCATTCAAAAGGGCGGAGCAGCGACTTGGGTTTGCGATACGACAAGGGAAGCGTTGGCGGCGGTTTTGAAGGCCAATCCGCGTGGCGTGATACTGATCGCCGATGAACTCTCCGGCTGGATTCTTTCGCTCGGATAGTACAAAGGGGGCAAGGGAAATGACGAGCAGTTCTTCCTTAGTGCGTGGAGCGGCGAGCCGATCCGAATCGATCGAAAGAATCTAGACAAACCGATTGAAATTCCAAAAGCTTTCCTCTCGATCATCGGCGGAATCCAACCGGGCATTCTCTCCAAACTTTTCACGAGCGATCGCTTCGATAGCGGATTCGTGTCCAGATTCCTGTTTGCATACCCGTACTCCAAAGACACTTCGTACAACGAGTCCCCGCTTTCTGAGGAATCTCGCAAACAGGTGGCGAAACTGTTTGAAACTCTCAAGCAACTCGTTTCTACAAAGCGGGGCCGTACAAAGGACGTAGTTTTCAGTGCCGACGGGCGTCGCGAGTGGCTGCGTTGGATCAAAAAGCACCAGAAGGAATTCAACTCTATGCCGGAGGAGCATCCATGTCGCGCAGCATGGAGGAAATTGGAAGCGTACACCGCCCGACTGATTCTCGTACTACACGTTGTAAGGCGAGCCTCAGGAGAACTTAAATCACTTCAAGTAACGCGCGGCACGGTTCGTATGGCGTCCCGCCTCGCGGAGTATTTCAAGGCGCATGCGGTGAGGGCGTACGGTCAGGCCCGAACTGGGTCTCCCCCAACGTTCTTGTCGCTAGAGGAGCGTGCCGAAAGCTGGATCAAGAAGAAAGGGAACCCGGGGGTGACGCGTCGCGATCTGATCGGGGCCAGGATTGCGCATACGACCAAGGAAGCTAGCTCCGTACTTGACAAACTTGCCGCGGACGGGCTGGGCACGTGGAAGCAATCGACGGGACAACGAGTTCATCGCTTCTATCTTGCTAGTCAGCACTCAGCACTCAGCACCAAGGGAACCAGCGAAGTGCCGCTCACACCCCGGCAACGAAGAGAAAAACGCCAGTGATTCACTCCTATCCACAGTCGTCTCAGCCTGTCCTACCGGGGAATCCTCCGGAGCCCTGCCCGGAGCTACTCACGGCGGAGGAGGCGGTGCGTTACCTGCGGTTGGACGTGGAGGGGCCCAAGAATCCGGTCGATACGCTTCGGTATTACCGCGAGAAAGGGCTCCTGACGGGTGTCCGGGTGGGCCGGCACATGCGCTACCGGCGGGCCGATCTGGATGCCTTCCTAGCGCGACTGGCAGGGGAGGAATCCACGTGATGTTGCCAATTTGGCAAATCGCTGATATCAATGCGGACCAGTCGGCGCGCAAAGGAGCCTTTCTACGGGTCGCGCTGCCACGCCGACCAGCACGGCCTGTCACGGAGAAACCCAAATGGCAACGACGAAAGTGAGTTGTAGGAAGGACCCACGGAAGAAGCACCCGTGGGTTGTGCGGTGGTTCGGGGAGTACGACCCGGCCACCGACAAGCAGAGGCGGTACAGCAAGTCGTTTCGGCTGAAACGGGACGCCGAGCGCCTTCAGGCCGAGAAGCAAGCCGAGTTTGACAAGGGAGCCCAGCGGGACCAACCGGCTCGGATCACGGTGCAGACCTTCGTCGGGAAGTACCTGGCACGCCGGAAGCATGAGTGGAGCGAGAAGACTAGACGATTGATTGCCGATGTCGGCATACGGCTTATCGAACACTTCGGGGAGGACACACTGCTTCGGTCCATCACGCCCGATCGAGCCTCAGCGTTCTGGTCTCAGGCCAAGCTGAAAGGAAACAAGTCGACGGGCCAACAGCCTAGCCGCTCAACGATGAACGGGTTGCTGCGAGACTCAAAGACGATGTTCAAATATGCTGTCGAGTGGGGATACATCGCGGCCAACCCCTTCGGCGGAATAAGGCGGCTTCGAATTGGGAAACGAAGCCAGACGTGGCACTACATCACGCCGCATGACTACCGGGCATTGCTGAAGGCGGCTCCCGACCTACGCTGGAAGGTGTTGTATGCATTGGCGTATACATCGGCGGCACGGTTTGGCGAACTCTTCCACTTGACGGTCGACAACATCGACTTCGGGCGAGGTCGCCTGCTCATCAAGAGTCGTGAGGGCACCGACAAGCTGCCACCCTTTCAGGCCAAAGATCACGAAGACCGGAAGATACCGTTGCCGCGACACACTCTCCGACTCCTCTCGGGTTGGCTAAGGGTCCGGCCAAAGGGCTCACCGTTCATCCTGCTAACGCCCGAGCGGTATGAGCGGGTGTTGGAACGGTGGCGGAATCACCGGGCGTCGGGCAAACCGTGGGTAAACGACTACATGGTCAATAACACGCTGACTAGGCTCAATGTCCATGCCAAGCATGCTGGCCTGGAGTTGGATGGTGCGTTGACTATGCACGGCTTCCGGAAATCGTGCGGTCAGAATTGGGCCGACAATCTACCGATGAACGTGGTCAAGGAACTCATGGGCCATGCGAACATCGCAACTACGGCTGAATACTACAGCACGGTCACCGATGACCATGAGGTGCATGCTCAATGGGTAACGGAGGCGATCACATTCGGCACGAAAGACAGGCAGAGTGACGCCAGAATGACGCCAGAGCCCAAAATCAGCCCGATTCGGAGCGTTGGTTGATGCACCGTTGCGGGGATAACTGCTTATCTCACAAGCACTTCCGATCAAAGCGGGCGACGAGACTCGAACTCGTAACATTCAGCTTGGAAGGCTGATGCTCTACCAATTGAGCTACGCCCGCAAAGTGTTGTCAGAAAATGACTTACGATCAATCCAGCGGATTCCTTAAGTTGCCGGATCGGGCCTCAAACTTCCCAAGTTTACCTCTACGTTGCCATGTTCCCGATGCGCCGCGGACCAGTATCCGGTGCGCATCGTGCAACGGCAAACCCGCAACCAGGAAACGCATCCCAAAGCTCTCCGAGAAACCAGAGCCGGCGACGGGTCCGAACTACACGTGGTATCGCGCCGCCGACGGCTCTGCCCCGGCGGCAGCGATTCACGAAGGATGACAAGGAATCCGAACAGCTCTACCGTCGGTCGGTCATCGAACGCTACGACGACTCGGTAGACATCATAGTCCGGGACGGGTCAGCGCTCAATGGGTACCTGGAGCGGACGCTTCCGTCCATCGCCAATACGCTGATCCAGCACGACGAGGGTCGCGTCCGGCCCGACGGATCACCCCGGACGGGCGGTACGATCAGCCTGCTGGTCTTCCATGACAACCGTCACCAACTGGTGAACATTCTCCACTGTTGAAAGGAGCGATTCGGCAGCCGTCTCCAACGCGAGTCCTTGCGCGACCTGTTCACGGAGCCGTGGGCCGAACAAGAGATCCCGACAAAGCGAGAACGCCTTCGACCTCGACACAAGGGCGTGTAACGACGAGCGAAGGAAGCAGGCGCGTCCATGCGTACGTATTCTGGAGGCACCATCACGCACTCGTCTGCGGTCACGCCTTGGTGCCAACGACCGGTAACCTTGTCCCTTTCTACGGCCGGATCTTTCGTGAGAAGCGCGTCCGATACGACTCTGCGTTACCTAGCGCTACGCGCCACGGATAGCTGCAACTGTACGGGCGCGCGTCGACCGCCGATGTACGGATTGGTTGGAATCGGTCGACTCTGCTTTGCCTTGGAGGGAGTCAGTATTCTTGGGCGCCTAGATTCTTAGGATCGAACAAGTCACGCATCGCCCGCGGCCTTCGAAAGACAGGGTTTGTCGATCGGCCGGCACGAAAAAGCTCCCGCCGGTCGGTCGGGCAGGGCGACTATATCATCCGGTGACGATGAAGACCTTCATGGCAGGCGGGTTGTAGGTAAGGCGAGATGTTATTAAGCGAGACAACGCGTCGTTCCCTTCGCGGCGCCGAGTGCCGGGGATTATTCATCTCAAAGAGAAAACCCATGTTCTTGCGGAATCTACAGTCACTTCCACTTCGCCCCCATCTTCGCCTTTCAGACGCGGGACCGTTCTTAACATGAGGAGTCACACGATGTCAACCAGAGTGACAAAACTGACGATGGGGCTTGCCATCTGCGTTGACGACTACGAGCGTCGATGCAGCCAATTGTGCGCTCCGTAATCCGGATCGTCATATCTACGAAATCTTTCCTGACGCGACGAATTACAGGTCGGTGGTCAAGAAAGTCGACGTCAAACTCAGAACGACAATTGAGGAGCAGTTGGGAAGGAAGCTGGCATTTGGCGATCTAGGAAAGCACACGATCTATGTGGTGTTCCGCGATGGCGTGCCGCTTGGCTTTGTCCATGCCCGATCGGAAGTCGGCACCAACGGGTCCGTCGAATTGGTATGGGCCATGGACCTCGATAATAGGATCAAGGATTTTCGTGTGCAGCGTTCACGCGAGAAACACACGAAATCGATACGCGATGACACGTTCCGCGACCATCTTATCGGGAAATGCGCCGCAGAACTGCGGTCTCTAATGTCTGATTCGAACAAGGCTGTCGATATCGCTGCCCTTCAAGTCCCGCCGGACGCGATGAAAATCGCGAGGACGACTGTACTCTCCGGCGCGAAGACGCTCATCATCACCGACCTTGCATTCCAACACGCCACATTTGAAGCGCGCCTACTCGGGCACATTCACAAGGCCTTCCCCAAAACACGCAAGGTGACCAAGATCAAAGCGCCCCTCAACAGCAAAGCCGTGGCGATCATTGAACAAAAGACAGGCTCTTATGCACACGTGATCGATGGTCATTCGATGACCGTTTTACGATCGTTGGACGATTCCGGTACGACACTCGGGGCGCTCGCGGTGTCTCACGCGTCGAACCAATCATCCTGGCCAGAGCAGTGGTGGACGGTCGCTTCCGATGGCCGAATCCTGAAGGTCTGGGTGATTGGAGGTGCCGACGATGCTATTTCGAAAGATCTCGCCAAACTCCGCGGAAAGAATCTGGACGGCGTCGTTCAGCTTGCTGACGCCACCGGTGAGGTCACTGCAAAGTGGGCCATTGAGGTGCTCGCAGCGCTCGCGGCTGCGGATATCGGGAATTGAGACGAATCAGGCTGCCAAGGATCGACTCGTGCAAGTTAGGCATTACATTACAGTTCTCCTGTTGGGCTCAACAGCCGCGGTATTCGCGTTTGCAGCGCTGGTGGGCCTGACGCTGCGCGCGGAACAAGAAGCAATGCGCGTTTCCGGTCAGGCCTCGAATGAGTTCCGAAACGTTCAAGACTTGTCCTCCGCCAGTAGAGATCTGTTAGCGGTGCTCGACGTCCTTTCCTTGGAGCAGTCGGGTGTCGTTCTCATCGTCCAGCGTTCCTTGGAACACTGCCGGACGATTTTGGCGGAGCTCGGGGTGGGGGCACTCGCGACCCGCACGATGGTGAGCGAGCTCGGTGAATCGTTCGAGCGCATGGTTGCGATGGCCGATTCTGTGGCGACCATGGATCAATCCGAGCCTGACAAAGAAGTCCGGCTTCAGCGATTTGATGACAGCGCTATGACGTATCTTACATTGGTGGAAGCCATCGAGAATAGGACCGGCGAAATCGCAGACCGTCAAATGCAAGATTTGACAGAGGAGGCCCGCCGAAACAGGGCGATGATCCTGGTGTGTGGGGTATTGTGCCTGCTTGCCATCGCCTTTCTTCACTGGTGGACTTCTACACGCCTGGTGCGTCCTTTGCAGGTCCTCACGGATACGGCGACCGAGTCCATGAGAACCGGTCAAGAGTTTCTTCTTGAGGAAACCGGCCCGGCGGAGGTTCGCACGCTGACAGAAGCCGTAAGAACGTTTGTCAAGTCGCTGGAAAACAAGGTCGCCGAGAGAACACAGGATCTAGAGCTTAGCAATCTTGAACTCGAGGGGCAGAGGGAAGAGGCCCTGGCGATCAACGAGGAACTCTTCAATGTCAATACGCTGCTCGAGAAAGCGAAAGTCGACGCGGTGATGGCCAACACCGCCAAGAGTGATTTTCTGGCCAACATGAGCCATGAGATTCGCACGCCCATGACGGCCATTCTCGGCTTCTCCGAGAATCTGAGAGAGGGCGACCTGTCGGAATCGGAAGTAATCGATGCCATTGATACGATTCATAAGAACGGCGAATACCTGCTCGGCCTGATCAATGACATTCTCGACATGTCCAAGATCGAAGCGGGCAAGATGGAGATGGAATACATCTCCTGTTCGCCACATGAGATTACGACGGACGTGGTCTCGCTCATGGAAGTACGCGCCAAGGCGAAGAAGCTGGCGCTCAACGTCGAGTACATAGGCTCGATTCCCGAGACGATTCAATCCGACCCGACCAGGCTCAAGCAGATTCTCATCAACGTCATCGGCAACGCCATAAAGTTCACCAACGAGGGCGGTGTCCGGCTGATCACTCGATTTGTGCCGGCGGTTGCGGGCGACCGGGGAGCGAATCCGAAGGAACCGTACCTGCAGTTCGACGTTTTGGATACCGGGGTTGGCATGACCGATGAGCAGGCTGCCAACTTATTCCAGGCGTTCGCACAGGCTGACAACACGATGGCCCGCAAGTTTGGGGGGACCGGATTGGGCCTTGCCATTAGCAAGCGATTCGCCGAGATGCTCGGTGGGGCCATCACCATGGTCGACACGAAGCCGGGGTGTGGAACTCGATTCCGCACGACCGTCGCCACGGGTCCGCTCGAAGGCGTCAGAATGGTCGAGGACCACGCGGCCGCGATGATGGCAAAGCCATCCGAGAAGCCCAAGACATCATCAACCGAGCAGTCTTTGCACTGTCGCATCCTCTTGGCCGAGGATGGACCGGACAACCAACGACTGATTTCCTTCCTTCTAAAGAAGGCGGGCGCCGAGGTTACGGTCGCCGAGAACGGGCAAGTGGCAGTCGATGAAGCCATGGCCGCCCTGAGCGAAGGCAAGCCGTTCGATGTGATCCTCATGGATATGCAGATGCCCGCGCTTGATGGTTATCAAGCCACGACGACGCTACGGGACAAGGACTACGAAGGTCCGATTATTGCGCTTACGGCGCACGCCATGGCACAGGATCGGGAGAAGTGCCAATGCAGCGGCTGCGATGACTTCGCCACCAAGCCGGTCGACCGGAAGAGACTGATTGCGACGATACAGGAGTGGCTGCAGAAACGACCGATTCCCGTGAAGGAACGTGCGTCTCCGGTCGCCGCCATCGCGCGTATGGACTGCTGAAGAGGAACCGACGCGACTCTAAGCGACCCAAGCGAAGTAAGGCTGACGGTGGCGGGCGATCATCCAGTTGGTTTTTCAGACTGGCGGGTCGCGTGGCGAGTGACTCGGGCTGACGTGGAACTTCTGTTTTCGGTTGTGCCCAAAATCCGGCAGAATTGCGGAAAAGACATTCGTGCGGCGGACGTGTCCGCGGCGATTAGTTTTTCTGGTCAGGCGGTAGGGAGCGTGGTTCTGTGTTTCTCGAAGCAAGTGGCACGAACGGTCGCTAGCAAGTTCGCCGGCGGTGAAATATCGGTTCTCAACGCCGACCTCGCGGATGCCCTCGGTGAGCTGGCCAACATGGTCGCGGGACTGGCCAACGGGAAGATGAACGGCCTCGACATGTCGACATCGCTGCCGCGCGTGGCCATCGGCTCGCACATCACCCTGAAAAACAACCGTATTCCGGTATTGACCTTGCCCTGCGACTCTCCCCTGGGGAGATTCTCCATCGAGGTTTCGATGGAACTCAAAATGAAGCCCGAGTCGATCCCGGAACCCGCTTCGTCGCATGGAGCTAGCGTATGAGAATTCTACTTGTCGACGATTCGGAAACGATGCTCATGCTGCAGAAGAGGGCTCTGAACCAGATCGGTTACGAGGATATTGCGGAGGCCGCCGATGGGCTCCAGGCGTTGACCGCGTTCGCGAACGACCGACCCGATTTGATTGTCGTGGACTGGAAAATGCCCAACATGGACGGCATCACGCTCGTGCGGAAGATCCGCGAACAGGACGAAACTGTGCCCATCATCATGTGCACCTCGGATTCCCAAGCGACGAAAGTCATACACGCGATCAAGGCCGGCGTGAACGACTACATCGTGAAGCCATTCACGCCGATCGGATTCAAAGATAAAATCAAGGACGTGATCGAGAAAACCGCCGCGGCCACGTAGTACTGATCTCTCCTCTGAATCCCCTGCGCCACGGACGTGCGTTTGACAAGCGCATCGGCTGATATGACTTGAAGGTCGTGATGACAAGCGAACTCTCGCTTTCTTCGCGCAAAGAGGCAGGGCACTTCTATGACGAAGGGGCTTCGTAGCGGCGCCGATACATGGGGTACATGTCGGTACATCCACGGAATCAAAGCCCAATTCGAAACCGTCATTCCGCTCAAGCCGTTGCAAGTCGGCTGCAGTCACCGTTGGATACCTGCGGCCTGTTGAACTGCGGCCCTTCGTTATTTCCAACCCGTAACGGCGCAAGTGATTTCCAACCCCTTTGGCCAACCACTTGGGCCGATCCTTCGTTCCGAACGTCGCTGGGTCGCGTTCGCGGGCTACGTCGAGAAGCCCACCGGCCTGAGGCAACGACGGCGAGCCGTTCGTCTGGCTCGCCGGGGAGGATACCAAGATCCGCAAGGAAACTCAGATCTGAAGAGTTACAGTTGATCACGCGAGCGCACTTTTGTGCAAATGCAACATCGAGAGTCGTAGCAGGTCTGCTCTTTGCAATGCAAAGGCGAGCCGGCGGTCCTCGGCAAGGCGACAGACTGCTGACATGAATCGATTGTGCGGACAGGATGGTATTGAGTTCGTGCTCGTCTTCGCACGGCTCGAGGCACACGTCGTCATGCCGGCGGCAGCCGATCGATTGGAACCGAATCGCGGCGGCGGTGTCCTAATTGACACGCCAAGACAGGCTTTGGGGTGCCTTGGGAGCCTGCGAGGCGACGGTTTTCGGGCGTTTCTGCCGTGTTTTGGGCCTCACAAGCCACACCACGTCGTTTTTTGGTTGCAATTCGAGGCGCGACTTGATACTGGTAGTATGAAGGGCAACGCCGGCGGTACGAGCTCCTTGCTTTCTTTGGAAACAATCGGCATTCGCCACCTGACGATCGGATGCGAATCGCCCCGAGAAATTGAGCATAGGCAATTCATGGTTCGGCTTGATGTCGAATCGACCGTGTTCAGAGGCTTCACCGTATCCGGAAGGGTCTGAAGATGAAATTCAATGTGGGTCCGTCCAAACGCTCATGGATCGGGATCGCG
>JADFIX010000033.1 GCA_022566435.1 Planctomycetota bacterium | reverse complement strand
TCGTTTACGGGACCGTAGGAAGGAAGCCGGGCACACTGCTATCGTCGGCGGCTTCGTGTTCAGCCGGACGCGGGGGATGGCGGTCGAGACGTAACTCGTTGCAAACCCAGCGTTTAGGCGCGTTTGTATTTTTGGACACTACGGGGTCCGAGGCCGCGTTCACTACACCCTATGTACGGTCGCCGCCGTTGCCTACATCCCCTTTCTTCATTACTGGAACTTGCTCGGGTACCGATTCTGAGCAGGGGACGAACGCTGGCGCCCAGGCGTGCGTAGCTGACGCTATCGGAAACGGAGGTGCTGCATATCGCTACTTCGACCGCTCCAGGAAGTTCTTTGATGCAAGTCGTTTCCGTACCCATCTGACGACTTCTCGATACTCCGGACCGATGGGCCGCATGTATATGTCCGCAACCCGAGAACTGGCACCATGCCCGAGCCATCGACGCATGTCGCTGATTGAGCAAGATGGACGGGAGCCGAAATCGGTCGCACCAAGATGACGGAGCGTGTAAAAGCCATCGAGAGATTCCTTCGTCTCTCCGATGGCGGTCCTGAGTTTGGACCACCACTGCGTCACGGCATCGATGCTACCGTGAACAAGCGGGTAGCCACGACGTGTAACGAAGAATAGGTCTCCAGGCTTCCTGGTGTTTGCAGCTAGATAAGCCTTGACGTGTGCCCACACAAGTGGCGGTGTAACGCCAAACCGCTCGATGCCAGTTTTGCTGCGTCTGAGGTCGTAGTCTTCCTGGTCGATTTGACCGACACGAACATTGGCAAGGTCTTGCTGGCCAAAGCCGAGTCCAATGGCCATCCATATCATGGTGCGTTCGCGGACTTCGCATGCTGCGAGCATATGGCGAAGTTGCTCGCGTGTAGGGAGCGTTCTCGCCTTGCTTGGTTTTCCGTGAACCACATCGCGAGAGTCCCAGTTCCACGAAAGAAACTGCCCACCGTGCTCGGGGCGTCCAGCACGGTTGATGATGCCCTTCACCATCTGCATCCGCTTGTTGACCTGCGACGACGAGTATCTCTCACCTACAGCCCACTGGTTGAAGCCTTCGACGTCTGCCATTGCGAGGTCTGTAATCATCATGCGGGATGTCGTTCGCTCGCCGTGCCGAGTATTGAGATAGTCGAGGAAATCACGAACGTGTTTTCGTCGGTCTTCATAAACTGCCTTGGCGATAGAACCTTGCCTTCGAGGTTCACCGGGACGACGCACTCGGGCTTCGAGACTGGACAAGAAACCTGAAGCAACGTGGACGATGCTTCCTTGTACGACGGTTTTCTGGGGGGCGAGCTTCGAAGAACGGAGTTTTGAAAGAGTCTCTCCTGTCGTACGCCGAAGCTGTTGCGTTGGTCGTCCGTCATCGAGGAACTCGGCAAGCCAGCGGTGGTAGGCAACACGGGCTTCGGGTTCACGGTCTTTCTCGCGGATGTTGAAGCGGTGCCGGGTCGGTGAGCCGGTCTTTGGGTCGCGAAACGAGACATGCCAGCCGATTCCGTCATTCGTAGTGAAGGAAAGCTTGGGCACTCGTTTCCGTTTGTTTGGCCCACTCTTGGGCATGTGGTATACTCCGGTTGTGCGCGGTTCTCGGCTCGTCCACCTTGTAATTGTAGTAGCGGCGAGCGAGAAAAAGTAGTAGAAAACCGCATTTGCGGGCGTAATTCAGTGGTAGAATGCCAGCTTCCCAAGCTGGACGTCGGCGGTTCGAATCCGCTCGCCCGCTTTTTCATTAAGTCCTTGTGGCGCTGACACTTGTGTGTTGTCGGCGTTCGACAATTCGGTCGGAAAATCGCGTTTTTTCCCGAGTTGTGCAAGAAGTTGTGCAAGGATTCGCGGGGTTTCGGTTTCCGCCGCGCGTTCGTACTCCGCTTCCGACACTTGAAGGTAGTACTCCCCCGTCGTCGAGACGTTGGAATGCCCCGCCCACGTGGACACGACGTGCTGCGGGTGCTCGCCGGCCCAATCGGTGATACAGCTCTTCCGTAGCGTGTGCAGCGGCTTTGCGTAGCGGACCACGCCCGCGCGGCGACAAATGACGCCAAAGTCGCGCGAGATGTTCCTGACGATAACTCTGGCTGGGGCGATCACATGCTCCCTGGCATCCGGGGCTAGCTCAAAGGCGTCAAGCAGCAGTTGCTGGAGTACGCCAGACATCGGAACGGTTCGGTTTCGTGGTCTTGCCTTCGGTTTCCAGTCATCTTTGGCGATTATTCGAATTCGGTTCTGCGCCCAGTCGATGTCGCTCCACTGTAGGCTCAGTATTTCGCCGCGGCAGAGTGCCGCCAGTCGGGCGAGACATAGCATCAGCCGCCACTCGAGATTGGGTGCGGCTTCGACCAACTGGCCGAATTCCTCAAGTGTTACGAAGTGCCAGGCTTTGGGCATGAAAGGAGATGCCGTTAGTCGGTCGAATGGGTTGTACAGAATCAGGTCGTCCCTGACAGCGCGATTGAAGATCGTTCGGGCGTTGCGCACGTGAAGCTCAATGGTGGGCACTGCAAGGTTCTTCCCCCTCTTGCTGACCTGGATGAGAGTTCCGCTCGCCAAGGCCGTCTTGAATCCCTGCGCGTTGGTCCGTGTAATGTGCGCCAGTTTCCGCGAGCCACCGAAGAATCCAACTAAGTATCTTCCCGTTTGGCGATGAAGCTCAAGCGTACCGGCTGCAAGCTCCATTGCTCGCGCATGAACGTACTCATCAAGAAAAGCGCTAAGCGCCGGACTACCTGATACACTGCGATGCTCAGGGTGGGCGGTCAAGTCGGCTTCTTTCGCTCGGCGAAGTTTCTCCGCCTGCCGTTTGGAGATCTTGCTTGTTCGCGCGAGTGTTTTGCCGTGCTGTTTGCCATCTTGTCCGAACCATCGAAGCACCCAATACGAGTACTCGCGACCGTTCGGCTTACGGGTCGTCTGACGACTTAGAGTTACGGCTTGATTTGCCAATGCGATAGATCCCTAGCCAAAAACCATCATGTCAAGTCGATACTTATACTGAATTTAAGTAGGCACGTCAACCCTTTTTTCGCTTCTTTGGTGGTCGTTTCGCGGATCGCAACTCAAGTCCGACGTATTCGCACAGCCTGTCCAGATTCTGCAAGCCTACGCCGCACTTGCCGTTGACGAAGTTGTGGAGTTGCGATTCGGCAATCCCGCAATCCTTGCTCACGCGATAGATTGTGCTACCGCAATCGCGGATAGCCGCTCGGAGTTGATCGCTAATTGGGACACTTCGTTTTGCCACGAAAACAGTCTAGCCTCGATTCCTATTAATTGTCACCGCGGATTCTCATTCGTGAGGCGTTCGAGGAACCTGTCAAGCTCAATCCTGCGGTAAAAAAGCCGCTTGCTGACCTGGGTTGCCTTGAGGAGGCCCATCTCGCGATAGCGCGTCAGAGTGTCGCCCGGATTGGCGATATTGACGGTGTCTAACCGAAGGTATCGAATCGCCTCACTCTCCGTAAGGAGTTCGGGGCACGGCTCTGGCGGATCACCAGGTAGCATTACGCTGCCCGTCCATGCCGGACCGCGCTGACCATTTAGGCCCGGATCGTCGACGTGTCGCACATTTTCGGGTGACACACTGCCCACTACGTCGCTCCATGTACATCAAGTGCACGAAGTACATTGGCCCTGGCTAGAACGCCGAAGAGCCCGGTTTTTCATCCGCAGCCGAACCCGAATCATGCACATGTGCATTTTGTGCACTTTCCACAGTCGGCGGGTCGAATCGTCGCAACAATTGGTCAAACCTCCGTGGGTCGAGCCGGTAAGGAATTCCCTTCGCGTCTCTGTCTTCGCGTTTCAGCTCAAGCTCGTGAGCCAGGATTCGACCTACACGATGGCTCGAAATCGAGAACTTGAGCTTTTCTACTTCGACCCCATTTGCCTCTGCACGCTTCCTGTTAATCTCCGCCGCTATGGCACCGGCGCGCACTTGATCTCCGGGCTGGAAGAGATTGCGCAACGATTCGAACACTTCCCCAGGAAGCGAGTCCGATCGATCGGCTGCGATTGAGCCCTGTTGTTCGAGAAGCGCAGAAACGATCGCGCCTCGAACGTCGGGAGATTGTGCCACAGCAAGCAGCGGTAATCCTATCTGATTCATGCGATCTTCAAGGCGGGGGTCAGCCAGCGACAGGTCAGTCGTAAGCCTTCGGCAATTCGCAAACCGGAACGCGAGCAACTGATTCCGAAGCACAAGGGCTTGTCTGTCGAACTCAGTTCTTGGCAAGCTAAGTGGAATATCCGGCCGCGTTCTCTGTTGCATCCACACACTTATCGTCCGACTCTCGGTGGCGTCGTCGCCCAGGCGCTTTCGCAATGCAAATATCTTGGGGCCGAAGCATCGAAACGCCCTCGGAGTGTTGTCTTCACCATCGCACTTCACGAGTGGACGCCGGTTCTGAAATCCCTGATTAAGAATGCGGTTGAGTTCTGCGCCAAGATCGGTCTTGACGTTTTGGTCGAATTCATCAGCGACCAACGTGCCTCGGAAGACATCTAGCATCCGCAACGTGGCAGCCGGTGAGCTGCCGCCACCGACGAATAGCGCGCGACAGCAAAGGGCTCCGACAGTCTCCAAAGCCCTCGATTTCCCGCGACCGGCGTCCGCCGTGCGAAATGCAAGATACGGAACTTCATCAAAGCTGTCGTATACCCACGTGAGAAGGATGTATTCGATAGCAATGGAGCACGCCTCGCCGGGCAATTCGACGTACCTGTTGATGAACTTCCGGAGGTCTTCGCGAAGGCTGTCCGAGTATTTACCTGCCGGATCGCATTCGGTTGGAAGAAGCACCGCGCCGTCAACACCGCCGCCGGGCGTCACAAGGCCTTCGCAGATCCGCGGAACGACCAAGTTCCCGGAAGTCGTTGGTACATCTGAGGCTCGCGTTATTTCGCCCGTCCTTCGGTCGGATACGATGAAGTCTGCGCGCTCCGTTCGGGAGTTCCAGGCAAGCTCGACGTTGATCGAATCGTCTCGGTAGTTAGCGCATTCGACAAGCCGCGTTGACTCGCGGGGTTCGCCGAACAGCTTTTCGAAGGCGGCAATCGCCTCCAGCTCGACGCGCTCCAATTCGCGACCGATCTTTTCGGGAGGTATGGGCGTGCCGTTTCTCAGCCTGGAATCTTGCGACCACACCCTAGCTACCCTGCGTCGCTTGTCGCCGTCGCCAGGAGCATACCGCTCTATCGCGAGAACCTCGCCGTCCACGGACGCTTCAAACCTCGCGAGGCTTCGTTCAGCCAGTGTAGCGCTGATTGAGAATGGCAACTGGTCAATCATTCTTGGGCCTCCTGCGATGCCTGGCGTATAACGAGAGAGGGATTCGAACGCGGCCATTAGCGGTCCCAGCGACGTTTGCACGTTCTGGAGATTGGGCAACGCCAGTAGGCACATCCGCGCTTGCGCGGTCGCGTACTTCGGCCAGATCATGTCGAAGCTGTCGGACAATGGGGTGCGACAAGAGGCGGCGGACGCAGGAATTGCACGTATCGTACCGATGAAACACCATGCTGGCCGGTTCGGAATTCAAGAAAAGCTGGTATCCAAGCTCCTGTAATTCGTGTACGGCGCTCAGCGGATTGGCCGCCGCGAGCGGGCAGCCGTTCGGGAAATCTTCGACGAACCGACAGCCGTGCAAATTGCACGACGGAAGAATGTTGACTTGCGGGCTCGAGCTATCTCGATAGAATGACATTGAGTATCTCTTTCTTTCGTTGTGCGGGGTGTCTTGCCAGAGACACCCCGCAACTTCTTGTGTAATACCTCGGAGATTGGCGCGATCTCTCGATACAACAGGGCTCGGACTAGTCCTGTAACTCGGTGTTGCTCGCCGAATCGCGCGCGCCGGAGTCCGGATCGTCCGTTTCGTTCAACGCCAACATGGCAATCGCCTCTTTCAGCCGCCGATCGACTGCAAACCGAGGGGAATGCTTTGAGGCTACCGCGTAGTCCTTAGTCACCATGTTTGGCTTCAATAGTTGATCGCTGCCGGTGCCGAACCGTCCTGATCGCCGCCTCGATGACCGGGAGTTGATCTTCTGAGAATAGGCGAAGAATCCCGGCTCGAGTGCGTTCCTGTACGCCGAATTTCTCTACGGCGTAGGCCACTCTTGCTCTTGAAATCTTAAGCCGTCTTGCAACATCGCCGACGGTGAGCATGGTCATAGTTGTCGACCTCCAAAAGGTGTTCCGCGTTCGTTGGACTATACACGACGGGCGCACTTACGACGGCTCGGGCTCCCGAATCAGCTCTGAGTTGTCCCTCTGATGTCCCGGTGAAAGTGCGTTCTTGGAGGCGTTAGATGGATTAAAACTTTGTCAGGATTCTCAACTGTCACGACGTGACTGTCCCGGTCAATCGTCGCTACTATCGCTTGTTCTTCTTGTCCACCGTGGATTCCAGATACCAGACCGTTTTCTTGTCGTCGGGATCCTGGCGCCAGATATGTCCGTCTTTGTCGATGCCAGCTGTTGCCCCCTTGTCGTGGATCCCTCGCGTGCGCGCCTTCTTGAGTGCACCGACCTTTCGACTACCAGCCTTGGTGTCTTCTTTGCTGTTTCGAGTCTCCTCGATCAGCGACCGAGCTGCAACGACTTGCGACACCCAGCCCACTTTTTCAGGTGGAAGAGCCGGAATTGTCGCGAGTTTCTCTAAACCGCTCTCCGACTGTGGTTTGTCAGCTGAGAATGCCGCTGGGACGTGGGTGTCTGACCGTTCCGGCGTGTCGGTCGGCGCAGTTGTGCTTGCCGGTTTCGCAAGGCACCAACGCTTTTCTTTGATCCGTTCTTTCGTTAAGATGTTCGAGAACTCCGATTTTTCCTGCTGTATGACCCCGTCGCGCTCAAGCTCATCGCATGCCGCGTCAATCGCGCCTTGATCCGCCGCTGGTTCGATTTCGAAGACTCTGTCCTTGAGGCTACCAACGGGGAACCCTCGGGGAGGGGCAAACGGTGCATGTGCCACGAGTAGCTTGCGGGAAACGCCGGAGGAAGAATCGGCTTGGCGCCGCAGGCCCGATTCAGCGCTAGTTATCAGCTCTATTACGATTTTCTTCACTTCATCAACCGTTGGCGTAAGGTCGTCAATGCCGAGATGCGTAAGCTCATCGAAAACAGTTTCAGCCTTGCCGGTCGCGGATTCAACATCCGGCCATTCTGGTTGCCATTCGTGAATTTTGAGGTAGTGGGACACGTGCCGGCACACTCGAACCCTGTGCGTAATTGCATCCCCCTTGTCTGTCTCGTTATCGACGAACTCCATCGGCGGGACCCAAAGACTGAATTCTTCGGGATTCCGGCTCCTAAACTTCAACACCCAGGCGTCTCGTATCTCGTCGGATCCACCCCGAAGGGCGTCACGAAGTCTTTTGGGTGACCGATTGCTGATGAGATCTTCCATACTCCCGCGCGCCGTTTCCCATTCAGAACACTTCTTTTCTAGATCGGGGCTATCCGACTGGCACTCGCGCAAGGCGTTCGTAGCGTGGCCGTACCGTCGCAACGCCTTCAATACGGATTCACGAAGTCGGCCGACATTTGTTTCACATGCCATTGCTGAATGCTACTCCGGTGGTGATCCCTGTATGCGTAGCGTTCGCTGCACACCCGCTGGCGTAAGGGCCATCAGTGCGTCGATCGCGTTTGTGTTGGCAGGAGCGATGTGATTTTCTCGGATACGCTCCAGATTCACGTACCCGACAGGCGCCGGCGAGTCCAGCCACGTGTCAGCGTCCTTTTCGTTCATCGCTTGATCCTGCCTTGTGCGTGGAGTCATGTCGAACTTCAAAAAGAAACGCCTCGTGATCAGCAATCGACTCTTGTGCGAGAACGGTGGCGGCGATTTGCGGCGGTGCGTCTTCGAAAACGACCTTTTTCAGTACGGTATTGCGGGCGGATGCGGGGAGATCGTCGAAGTCCTCCGGGCTCAATACAAATGGTCGGTCAGTCGATTCGAGTAAGCCGCCAGCGTTGTTTTTGAGATGCCGCACCATCTCTGGAGTCGAAACGTAGAGGACGAGTTTCGGATCGCCGTCTTCGATCAGAGCAAGTTTGAAGAAATCCGTCAGAAGCGCGCCGTACACCTGCGTGCGCGGTAGGTTTCGCTTGCTCGGCAGACCTCGGTTGTATTTCACTTCCAGCCAGGCCGGGCCGAAGGGTTTGGCGTCGAGTCGAAGGTCGACCTCTTTTCCCTTCATGGCTGGGTTCGGATGAGGCATTTCGGGCACCAGCGTGTGCGCGTCCGCGCCGGATTTCACGAGGGCGTTCCAGAAGTAGTAGCGGATGGTGTCTTCGGTCGTGTGCGTGTCGGCGGCCAAGCGAATCCGAAGCTCGCGGGCGAATTCGGCGAATGGTTCACGCCATTCCAAACAGTTCCATGCCTCGTTCTGATCTTCCACTATACCGCTCCTGCCTCGGCCTCGGTTGGCGCTTTCGCCATCTGCCGAACGCGGAGGCATCGCTACACTCGCCGCAGTCTCCGCCATCTAATGCCGGAAATGTCAACGGCCCGTTCTCAGTGGGGCCTACTTCCGCAACTCGCTGAGCTTCACCAGCCGCCATCTTTGCGCACGCGCCAGAACGACCAGCCGTTCGTCTCGCGTTTTTGCACCGACTTTCCTGCTGCGGACGGGCTGTCGTACAACTGTCCGTTGAACTTGATCCGGCCATTGCGGTAGACAATCGCCTTGAATTCCTTGCCCTTGTAAGTGGCGTAGATTCTCTTGCCTGCGCCAACTAGGCCCTTCAACGGGCGATCCACTCGATCGCCTCGGCCTGCCTTCTTTCGCTTGACCTTCCGACTACGAGCGGCTTTGGATACTGCCCGCTGTGGACCCGCATCCTTGGCGAAGATTTCGTCAAGCTCTTCCTTCTGACGCTTCTGCATCTTGCGGCGCAATTGGCGGTCGAGATTCGTTGCTTTGCGGAGCCGCCCACCCTGTTTGTTACCCGCTGGGTCTGCAATGCGCAGCAGCAAAGACTCGATCTCCTTGATGTGATCGACTTTGCGTACGAGGTAAAGGCTAAAGCGGTTCCATCGGCCCGCGTGTTTGTCACGCAGGTGCTGCTTGATACGGCGACGAAGATTGACCGCGAGGCCGACATAGTAGAGGCGGTCGTTCTTGTATAGCGCGTACACGCCGTGCTGAGATCGAACCAGATCGGTGATTTCGCGGTGGTATTTCTCGAATGCCGTGACCGAAATGCGTTCAAGGAATCCGCCTACGAGTGGTCGAGCCTTAGCCATAATACCTGCCCGTCCTCATCTTGATTGCCTCTAATCGTTGTCCCGACCGAACAGCGCTTTGGCGAGCGCTCCATCGAAATTATAAGCGTCGAGCGACTCGCCAACCGATGCCTGGAACTGAGCAAGGGTCCAAGATTCAGTCTGCGGAGTCCTCGGCAGAACCCCTAATTCCCGAAGTCGTTCCAGAATGCAGCCGCGAAACAGAAGCGGTGCGATCTGGTCGATCCGCGCCCCTCGGTTGACGCTCGGATGCGCCGCGAATTCGTTGGGGCGGATTACATTTCCGTGTGCGACATCGTTTCGGAGTTTGTAGAGCTGGCGGTACAATCGGCAAGCGCCGTTTTCCCGGCCGACCACACGCCCATGCCGATCCTTCACGATGTATCTCTGCTCGTTCAACGACATTTCACGGCGGCGTTGACCGCCGCGACCTGGGGGTCGGTCGTCGTGCCACGGTATTCGTTTTATGAGTTGGATCACATTTTGTATGCTAACCTGTCCTCGCCCCGGATGAACAAGCGTTTCGAAGGCCGATACCCAGCTAATGATCCTTGGCCCAAGGTCGTGGTACGTCGATTCAGTTTCGGGCATGATTCGTGTGGCGTGCATGGTCAAAGCGATTGCTCGAAACAGTTGACGCAATTCGCGCCGATGGCGCTTCTGCACGAAAAAACACACTGCCTTATCGCACGCCTCGAACAATCGCTTGTCTAGCTGAAAATCCCTATCCCGAGGCGAAGAGAGATACACCGGAAGCGTGGGAAACAGATGATCGCACCCCGAGTTGAGGCTGAGTAGCCCCGGACGTTGGATCACAAAACCGTTCTTGCCAAACCGGATGGGAAGCGACTCGAAGTAATCAGCGTTATACACAGTCGTGCCCTGCCCATGATTACAATTCAGTGCTGTTCCGCCCGTGATGTGGCACAGGGCCACAACATCTCGGCAGATTCGCGGGATTCCTTCGGGGATCAGGGCGTCGGCACTTGGTTCCGGGACAAGCACGACGCCAACACGATCGAGAGTATTTCCGTGGGCATCGCGGCATTTTGAAGCTAGCGTTGCCAGAGTTGTTTGATCCTCCGCAGGAGTTATTGAATACTGATCCAGGTGTTGGGTTGTGCAGAACACAACATCTGCACAGGTGATGGGTTCGCGGATCGGCATGGCTGGCAAGATCGAATGAAGAATAAAGTTGTCGCGCGTATCATTCGTCATCGTCGTTGGTGACCGCCCAACCCGCCCGATTGCTACGGATCGACGAGTCACTCTTTTCTCTCCGACGAAGCTCCTGTGCATCGCCACCCAAGGTTGACCATGTCGGCCAAGACCACATATGAGATGAACGGCGAGCCATGGTGTTTGGTCGCTGCGAGCTTGTAGTGTTCTACGAACTCGTCGAAGACACCCTTTAGTTCATCGGGCACTCTCTTTCGTGCCTCCTCGTGTTTCTCGCTCCTCAACGGCTCCTTCACTTGTTACCTCGCTATTCTGCTTCGGTTGCCATGCGCATCGGGCGGTGGCGCAGCGAACCGTAGCAATCAACACTCGTCCTTGTAGTCCCTGAACCCGTCGAGCAACTCCTTGAACGATTTGGGTTCGTACTTATCGAAGCTCTTTTCGTCCACGTAGACGAAATCGTAGGTCGCATCCGCTTGAATTCGGTTGATGTCCTCGCACCACTGCCGCAAACGTTCCATCTTCGGAGGTACATCCAGGTCTTGCTGCCCCTTGGTTTCGACGACGACAATCCGGCCGTCCGTCAGCTTGACGAGAAAGTCGGGGTAGTAGTTCGAGATGTTGCCGTCCGCGTTAACATAATCCAGCTTGAAATGCACCGCCATGTAATTCTTGGCGTAGGACACAACATCGCTGCACTCTTCCAAAAAGCTCGCAAAGCGAAGCTCCAGATGGCTGTCACCGATGATGCGATTGAAGACACTTTTCTTCGGGACAAGATACTCCTGATCCTTGGTAACAAACGGGCGAGTCTGACGCAGCTTGATGGTGTCCCGTATTTCAGCGTCGCCCCTATCCTGCACGGTCAAGGCGTTGATCACCTTCTTGAAAGATTCAAGCAGGGTCTTGGTCGCGGCGAGTTCGGATAGGTTGCGAAGCGTGTTGGGATGCTCCAGGTCCACTACCCGGTCGAACAGATCGTTCTGGACGAAAGCCTTGACCTTGCCATACAGCACGTCGTAGCCGCCAACAAGCCGAAGGTCTTTCATCATCGTCTTGGCAAAAAAACCGATCACGCCGCGGTAATCGGCAACGCCGGCCGTGTCGAGAATCGTCGTGTGCGTCACTTCGCCGGTCGTAATGTCCTTGAAGACGATCTCCCGCTGCTGTTCTTCGGTGAATTGCTGATACATCACGCGCTGATGCCCCATCGCACACACGTTCAAATCGGCGAGATTCTTGTAGTCCCGGTAGATCCGGGGCGTCAGCAAGGGAATTTCAATGTCCAGTGCGTCGATGTCCTTCTTTTCGTTCTCGTTATCAACCTCAACGACCAACGGCGCCTTGGGCTTAGTCCCTTCGCCCATCGCCTTGCGTTCAAGCTCCACGCCCTCGCGTTGGATCGACTCGACGAACTCCATGAACGCATCAGTACCGACCACGCTAACTTGCTCCTCCATACCGCCCGGATACATTTTTCGCAGACCGCGACCAAGGGTCTGCTCCGGCAAGATGTTGCTCTTAGCCGCATAGGCACGCAGGCCGACGATGGTCGTGACGTTCTTCACATCCCAGCCTTCCTTGAGCATCATTACCGATACGATCGCCTTGTAAGGACTATCCGATCCATCGATCTCATTCGCCTGCCTCCGAAGCTTCACCAGCTCATCCTTGCCCTTGCCCGACGC
>JADFIX010000032.1 GCA_022566435.1 Planctomycetota bacterium | reverse complement strand
GGGAGACGGCCAATGAGCACCGGCGGACTTTCGAGAAGGACCTCAGCCGCCTGTGGAACCGGTTTTCCAGCGGGTGCCATGGTCAAGCGAAGCGCCGCCATGTCTTCGCCGCGTCAGCGTGCCGGCGCCAGACTTCGTCTGGCTTGCCCATGCCACCCGTCAATTCACGTGTGCGGAGCACTACGGAATAACGAGTCGTTGGCCCGTCTTGATCATGTTGGGATCGGGTAGTGTCGAGCGATTGGCTTCGTACACTTCCTTCCAGCGACGCTGGTCACCATAGTACTTGCGGGCGATCGCATAGAGCGTGTCGCCCTTCGAAACGGTGTGGTACCGCGAGCCGGACATGGTCGGTGCCGCCGGTTGCGGCGTCCTGGCTGGCGAGCCATAGACGGTTCCGGCTGGTTCGGTCGTCGCCCATGTCGTCCGCATCTCATACGGATCGTAGTCCCGCACCGGTTCATCGTAGACCGGCGACGCGTAGGGATCGGACCCGGTATCAGCCATGGCATCGGGCTTTTTCTTCCCGAACAATCCACAACCGGGCACCATAATCAAGACCGCGAGAAAAAGGGAAAGGCGTGTTGCGCTCCGTCGCATGATTGTGACCTCCTGTCGACAATTTGGGTTATCCAGACAACTTGAATCATGTTAACCGCAATGGAACAGGTGTCAACAGAAAAACGCGCAAAACAGGCGAAATGAAATGCGAGCAAGAATTGAAAGCTAACGGACGGCCGAATCTTATCTACGCACGACCGACCGCAAGGAAACCCCCAAACATGAGCGGCTGGTCGAAACGCAGACCGGCACGAACGCCCACGCCGCCCATCGTAGGCGCGGCGGTTGTCCGAACCACGGTGGCGTACACGCCGTCAGACAACAACGACGCCAACTCGCTTGTTCCCGTGTTGTCAACCGATAGGACGACCTCGTATCGGTCGCCGACCGAAAGGCACGACACATCAGGACCCTCAACGCAAACGCCGCCTTCTCCGACGTTTACAGCCTCACACGTTAGTGAATCCGTCCGACCGAACCCTATCAGCTTGATGACGACCCGCGCGTGAATTCGACCCGAAGCGCGACGCTCGTCAATCGCCGTGGAAGAAACAGGCGATACGTCATTGCTCGTTGAATACCGATCGACTGGGGCAAGCATTGAAGAACTCCTTACGTCAGGGCAGGACCCATCGTACCAGCATGGATCGGCAACAAGAGCAATGACGAAAACACGAAAGACGGCCCACACTATGTTCAATCCGGCCGTGCGAAGCGCGTTCGAGTATACCCAAAAACCCTTTCTTGTCAAACCAGTAAAACTAGGATAGCCAGGAAGGAAGCAACTTCTTACAGTGTTGGCAAGGTATCGGCCTGTCGACTTTGTCGGCCGGCGTGCCCAAACAGAGACACGATTGTCGCGAGCTAGTCCGCAACCGACGCGCTTTTTTTTGGAAAACGGACATTCTCTAACAGCTTTCGAACATCGTCCGCGCGCCACGAAACCGCGACCCAGACTAGCGTCGGTATCAGAAATGATGCGCCCGGCGCGTGCGCCAAGAGCTCGTAAGCCGTCGCAATAATCCAGCCTGAGACCTCACCAGGCGCGTAAATCCGGACATCGCCGGGGCTCCCGAACCAGTAGGCGATCAGAAGCCCCGATCGCACCACGACGAATGTTTCGACGAAAACCAGCCCCCAAGCCAATGATCGCCACTTGCGACCCCAAGAAACTGGTGTGGCGACCACCAGCGCGACCAAGAACGCAAGCGGGGCATACCCCAGCCTGGCCGTGCTGACCGCCACCGGGGTCTCACCGATCCTCTTTCCGATCCTTTTTCCGAGATAGATGTTGATGTCGTCGATGGCGTCGATATCACGCTTCTCACAGCGCACCAGTCCTGCTGAGCCGAATCGGCCATACACGCCGTGGATGGTGGCGATAAACAGTGCCCGATAGCCTCTTCGAGGACCGGACCACGGAAAAAGAACGATCGCCGAGTATACGACGAGCGCCACGAGAAAGAACAGACTGACGGTCCTAAGCGCTCGCATGACGTGCTCTGACTGTCTCTTTCACCGCCCATAACGCCCAGATCGCCCATGCGACGATGGCTAGGAAAATGAACGTAGCCTGCCACACGTCGTGGTGCATGATATCGAACACAGATTGGTCGAAATAGATACCGACGTAGAACAGGCTGACCACGCGAACCAGATTCATCAGCATAAGGAAGAGAAGGCCCAGCACCAGGCCCGGAATCTTCGGTTTGAATACCACGGGCGAGGCCAGGACCGCCGCAATAAAAAGGGCGCAGGGCTGCAAGGCATCGCATCCCTTCTTGATATTGACGCTGAACCGGTTCGAGTGAACCACGGACCCTGATACGTGGGCGTCTTCGCCGAGCCAGGATAGGACAGTCCCGGACATCCAGGCGTGAAACTCCAGATAGGGTGGGCTGGCCTTCTTCTTCACCAAATCGGTCAAGAGCAACAGTTCGAAAAACCCCAGAATCAGCAGCAACATCACGACGAAACGGAAAATCGGACGTTTGAAGAGCGGCGGTCGGCGCGGGGGACCGTTTTGCCCGCTCTTTCGTCGCCTTGATGGATTGGGGCTTCGCTTGCCCTCGCCCTTCGACGTTTCCGAGTGTCGCGTCATCTAATCCGACGCCTCCTGAGCATCAGTACCGTCCCCATTCCAATCGGGACAAGGGAGCGACGGGTGGCAGGTGGTGAACGGGTGGCACGTGGTGTACGGGCGGCACGTGGTGGCACGGGTGCCATGGCCAAGCGAAGCGCCGCCATGTCTTCCCCGCGTCGGCATGCCGGTGCCACCCATCAAATCACGTGTGCGGCGCACTAATATTTCTCCGAGGTCGCCAGATCGAACCCCTCATGGCTCGGATTCAACGCACATTTTCGATATTCGGCACGACAGGCATAGCACGTCGTCACCCGCCCGACGACGCAGTAAACCAGCAAGTCGAACAGGGCGGCACCCGCGAGAACGCTCCAGGCGATCCGAGGCGAGATGGTAAAATAATAGAGTGCCGCGACGCCGAAGATCACCACCACGGCCAACCCTAGCGCCTGCGGAAAATCCTTGCGGACGAACATTTCCGTGGCCCCGCAGACGGTACACCTGTCGACCTTCTCGCCGGTGCGAACGACGTCCGAAATCCCCATCGGATGCTCCACGTCGCACCGCGGGCATTTCATGGTCGGCCCGCATTGCTCAAGCGGCTCGTATTCGATGATGGCCACACACTGCTCGGTCGGGCAGTGATAACGAATCTGCATTGAAAAGTCGTCCCTGGTAAAAGCGAAAGCTCGTTGGTCGGCAACTACACCGGCCAGCCGCACTCGGCGATCATCTGCCGGGCGGCCAGTTCACCAATATAGGCGAAAATCGACCCGAAATACAGTATGCCGGTCGCGGATTGTGTCGATCTCAGCCGCACGCAGTCGGCGACCATGTATGCAAATGCACCAACGCCGATCAACCCGACGCCGAATCGCAGGCTGAGAATCAGCCAGGACCCCCATATCCGTGACCACACGTCGATTCCGCAGTCGCGGCTGACCTGCCATGCGATGGTCAAACTGACGACCGCAAAGGCGATCCGCAGGCCGACGGCCCACAGGGTCATGCGGCTGAAGTGGCGAAGCGGTGCGATGGTCATCTTGGTGGCCGTCAGGTAAGCGTGGCCGAGAAGCCATGACACGGTAATGCTGCCGAGCAACAACGCACCCAGCAACTCGCTTAGGACCAGCATGACGTTCTGCAGCGTGTCTCGCGAACCCGCGACACTCGCGAGCGACAGCAAACACGCACCCCCGATTCCCGCGAGTCCGGCGGCCGCACAGATGATCCGTAAGATTGCCGATTTGGTGGAAGCGAACGGTGCCCCGAGCACGACCACCAGCGCCCCGAAGGCCACGAGCCCTGCGGCGACCAACGTCGAGGCCGCCTCGGCGTTCGAAAAGTCGCCCATCGACTCCCGGCCTGTCCAAACGCCGACGACGGCCGCCATCGCAAAAACAAGAAGCGTCACGATGCGCAGGAACTTCCAGGCGATTTGGTCCCAGCGGGCGGTGGCCAATATGGCCAGCATGCCGCCGGTCAGGGCGAGTGTGAAGTTGATGAGCATGTCAAGTCCGGAGCCTCGTTATCGTCTTCGCCCACGAGAAATCCACGTATCAACCGTCGCTGCCGGTCGGATATCACAGTGGACATTCCACGCCCGCAGGCCGTCGACAGAGGGCGAACAGCATACTCCTGATGGGAACTAGCGACCATGGTGACACGATTTATCGGGATCCCTTGGAAAAAAAAGCGGGGCATTCGCGAAAACCTGCACCTGGCGCCGGGAGCGGACGAGAGTGGGTTCCAAAACCTTTGCCAAACGACGGCTCCCGTGGCAACAGAAATAGAAGAAGTGGCGAGGGAGGTCCTTGATGTGATTGGCAGGTAAGGGAGCATGAACCGTGCCGACCCCTGGTTTATGATGGCGAGAGAGAACGATAATGGCTCCCTTCGCGCGGTGCAAAGCCCTCCTGACGCGATGGGCATGCGGAGGTAGAAATGGTATTCTACTCTACCATGTCGGCGCACGTGCTTGGGCGCGGCGGCTGACCCGAAAGTCACGGAGGCACAATCAAATGGTGAGCGACGCAGGAGAAGCGGCAGGGAACCTGTCGACGAGTGCGACAAACGGCGCGGAGTTCGACGAGGACCTTGATGATGGTGGCGTAACCGAGGTGGAAGAAAGCCTCCCGTTCAAATACGCCATTACAAGCTACGGAGCCGACTACCCGGTCGACGGGCTTGTAGAACGCGTGAAGCGCGGGGACGTGTTCATCCCACCGTTCCAGCGAAAGTTCATCTGGCCCCTGCCTAAGGCTTCGCGCTTTGTTGAATCCCTCCTGCTTGGACTGCCAGTTCCAGGTATCTTCCTGTCACGCGAAAAGGAAACGGGCAAGCTGCTCGTGATCGACGGCCAGCAAAGATTGCTGACGCTGCGCGACTTCTACGATGGAGTCTTCACGCCCAGTAGTCGCCGGTTCGCCTTAGCCGACATTGCCTCGCGATTCGCGGACCGGACGTACAAGACGTTGCCGGATGACGACCGCCGCCGACTCGACGACTCGATTATTCACGCGACGGTTGTACGCCAAGATGAGCCATCGGAGGACGACAGCAGCATTTACATGATTTTCGAACGTCTAAACACCGGGGGCATGCCCCTCTCAGCGCAGGAAATACGGGCGTGCATTTACCACGGCTCGTTCAATAAACTCTTGAAGCATCTCAACGAGAACGTCCAATGGCGCGAGATCTTCGGCAAACAGCACAAGCGAACGCGAGACCGAGAACTTATTTTGAGGTTTCTCGCGCTTAACTTCGACTCGGACGCCTACGCTCCGCCCATGAAGGCATTCCTGAACCTATTCATGGCAAAGGACCGAAATCTCTCAAGCGAGGGGTGGTCGCGATATGAGAAGACGTTTGTAGGCACGATTGATCTGGTGCACAAGAGCATCGGACCGAAGGCTTTTCGTCCCGTTCGCGTACTCAATGCGGCGGTTTTCGACGCTGTCATGGTGGGGTTCGCGCGACGTCTGCACAGCGGACCAGTTGTGGACATCGTCAAGCTGAGGCAGGCGTACAACAACCTCCTGCACGACGACGACTTTGAAAGCGTGATAGAGACGAGTACGACGACCGCTGTCAACGTGCGCGAGCGAGTGAAGCTTGCAACCGAAGCCTTCAAAGATGTCCCATGAGAAACATCGAGATCGCAAAGCGCGAAAACCGCCTCGATAGTCTCTTCGAGAGAATCGGGCACGCCGCCCAAGACGCCGAACTCCAATCCCATTGGACTCGCTATCTTTGTATCTTGGTGTCGGGCTTCCTGGAGAGCTCGATTCGCACCACGTTTGCGAGTTTTGCCAACAAACGCGCTCAGAGCAACGTGGCGAGCTTCGTCACTGCGCAGCTCGGCTTTCTGCAGAATCCGAAAATGGGCAAGATACTAGAGTTGGTCCGCAAGTTCAGCGCCGAGTGGGCGGAGCAGTTGGAGGCCGACACCCAAGGAGAAATCAAGGCAGCGGTCAACAGCATCGTCGCAAACAGAAACAAGATCGCTCACGGAGAGGACGTTTCGCTCGGTCTAGTCGGGCTGAAGGACTACTACAAGTCATCCAAGAAGCTCGTGAAATTAATCGAGCAACTGTGCGATGCCTCGGGGAAATCATAGTTCTCCGTAGCTGATGGGTCAGAACCGAGAATGCCTGTAGCCGGGCAAGCCAAAGGCTTGAAACTCGCCATCAGACTTGCGGAACTCAACCTGAGCAAATAGCGACCAAACTTCCCCGAAATGTTTGGTCGGGACCCGCCGCCATTTATAGATCGGCATAGATCACATCAGCTTCGGCTTCGACGGCTTCCAGAATGAACGGCTCGTCCGCAACGACGGTACGGGCTTTTGCGGCGGCTTCGGTCGCCGTCTCTCCGACGCCCACCACCTTGCCATCGCACACCGCGATCCACTTTCCGGGGTAGTCGCGTACGACATCCGCGCCATGCTCGACAAGCCAGTTGAAATCGTCAGTGACCATAGGATACCTCTGTGAGCATTATACCACGAAATCAGTGGGCAAGGAAGGAACGGACCCTACTCATATAACTCGGCGTGGATCAAACAGCCAACGCAACGGCAGTTCCAGCTACCCCAACCCCGGAATCGACGATATCCCCGTCGCCTCCATCATGAAGCACCACCACGCCAGCACACAGAGCACCGGCATCCAGAGGTAGTTGTACGGGTTGAACAGCCCTTCGGTCAGGCGACCCTCATCGTCGACTTCGATGTGGCCGACGACGGTCTTGGTTTCACCCCAGAAGGCGAATGCCTCGAGCGGCTTGACGTGCTTGTGATGCACCGCGTACCAGACCGGCACGAGCGCCAGTAGCAAGACTCCACGCCGCTTGCGCGGCGGTGCCGCCCAAGCAGGATGACACCGCGAGGGTGAAGGGTACTCGCCTGGGCGCTGCCCAGAGATCCTCGAATACGCCACCTACCGTGGCCAGGGGTTTATTCCCCTTTCGTGGAGACTATGGACGGCTCTTTCGACACTTGCGAATCCGCGCAAGCTGAAGCATGCGGCTCGGCGCGGCTTTACGCCGGCTCCACGATCAGCGCCAATCCGCCGCCGAACACCTGCAGCGTCCAGTCCGGGGCATCTTTCACCGGGACAGGGAAATAGATCATGGCCCCCCGCCAATTGCGATGGCCGATCACGAATTCGACGGGGCGACGCCGGTGGTCTCGACGGAGATGCAATCAACCGCGGTCTTCTCCGTCGTCATGGAATGCCCTTCTTCGCCGCCGCTCAGCCCGCCGGGCAAGACGTCCGCCTTGCGGAGCGTTTCGACCAGAGTGACAAGCCGGTGGCTGTGCAGGTGCCCGGATAGCGTGCGGCGCTGCCCGGCAAGCGCGATCTCGCGTCGCTTCTCCGGATGTTTCAGATAAAACGAGATCTTTTCCAGTAGGTCGCTCTCGCTGCGGAACACGTCGCACTCGACGCCGATCTCGAAGCAGGAAGACAACTCCGCCGTCTCATAGGTGAGCATAAAGCCGCCGGCGGCGGTGGTTTCGAAGTGGCGAAGATTCATGCCCGACTCGAGATTGCCTTTCGCCAGATTCAAGCAAATCGGTACGCGCCGCATTCGTTCAAGGAGCGCCTTGCGATCCCAAACACGCGGCGTGTGACGCAAACCGTACACCTCTCCCCAATGGTCCCCGACCAACTCGAAGTGGTCGCCCAGCCGACGCGTGAGAAATCTCGCGAAACGGTCGCGTTGCTTCACGGCCAGGAAGGCACTGTAGAGAAATTTGTCGCTATAATAGCGCGAGGCCACGTCTGTGCTTGTCATTTCGCCGGCGGTGCCGGTCGGTGTTTTGTCGAACTCATAAAGATCGAAGTAGATTTTATGGAACGGGAGGTCCGGCATGTCCGCTTGAACGGCGATGGCGGTCATGGCGGGGAACATGAGATTGGCGGGGAACTGCTGGTCCGAGCTGAACCACGATGAGGCGGGATGCCCCAAGAAAGCCAACACCGGTCCGGACTCCGATACCAGCGGTGGAGACGTATCATAGTCGCCGTCCGGGGCAGCCATCGGCATCGTCAGAACGTTGGGAATCCCAAGCCGCTTGAGCTCGTCGGCGTGGGCCGACTCCCAAATCCACTTGATCCATGAATCGCACTGGAGCAATCGCCAGCGGTCGTTCCACGCGACCTGCCCCATCGTCGCCGTCACTGGGTCGATGAAGTGGCATACGTAGGGGATGCCGAGTTTTGCGGTGGTCAGACAGACCTCATCCGACCCACCTTCCTTTCGAGACAACGTCAGGGCGGATGTATCGAGATCGACGACCAGCTCGATGTCGTGCTCTTGAAGAAAAGGCCGATACACGTCCCCATCGGCCAGTCTCTGATCCAACGGGCGATTGATGTCCGTGCTCACGACTTCCGGCAAGAGATAGGTATCGAACCCGGCCACGCGAGAGGCATGCGCGAGTTGGTTCGTCGTCGCAACGCGCAGTGGACGTCGTACCATCGCCATATCCTCCGTGCCAAAAAACCAGCGCAAGGTCCCACGGGGTATCGATCTCCCGATTTTGCGGCACGTCCATTCGTCGGAAGAAACGCTGCGACTCGATAAAAGGCGGTTCGCCCCGGCGGACGTACGGGCCGCCCTAATCGTTCGCATCCCCACCGTGCTTATCGGCCATTGGAGCCGGCCCATATGACGCCGATTTTTGCGAAGATTTCGGATTCGCTCCATGGATCGATCGCGCTGTAATTCGCATGCGGCGTGGCCTAGAATCAATGTGGAGGGGTCGCACTGCTTGTGGCTCCCCCTGTTTTTGTCGGCGAGGGGACTTTGCGTGCGGTTGATTTGGACGAGGCTGCTGCTTACCGTTTGTTTTCTACCGATCGTGTCGGGGTGCGCCACGAGCGGAACGGGCGCCGCGCCTTCGCGGCTGCCTCGCCCTTGGCGCCTCACGACCCCATTCCGTCACATGACGCCCACACCAGCCACCGCGCGTCGCTCGAGCGGAGCGATGCTTGCCCGGTCGTCGTCCGAAGTTGTGAATGGTGACAACGATGAAGCGGCGGATCCGACCGAGAATGGTCGTTGGCACGTCGACTTCGGATTCCGTACCGGATTGACGAAGTTAGGATCCACGAAGCAGCAGCTCGATCGGCGACTCGAGTTGCCAATGAAGCTGGACGTTTTGGGCGTTTTCGATTCACCCGAAACGCCGCTCGACCGCAAGAGCAGCTTCGGCTTGAACAGCATTTATCTGGGGCTCGGCTATCAACAGACGGATTGGCTCATTTGGACGCTCTTTGCGGGCGGCGGTGCGGGACGCGACAGTGACCATCAGCGATTCCTAAACCTCCATCTCGACGTCGACTTCGACTATGCCTTTTATTACGCAGGCGTGCAGTGCGAACTCTACCCCTGGGGAATGCCTGACTACCTGAACCACCTCGATCTTGGCCAACGGCTGCAGGCAAGTCGACCCTACATCATTACAGGTTTGGAGACGGGCTACGTCGATGCCCGCGGCAAAGGCGAGTTCAGCTTCGCGCCCGTGAGAATCTACGAAGACGAAGTCAACATTCGCGACTGGCTGTTCAGCTATCTGCTGGGCGTAGGCTGGGCACTGCCACTGAGCGACAACTGTTCTATTAACGTCTCCAGCCATTACTCTTTTCATTTCTACCGACCGAACGAATACAACACTTGGAACTTCGTCTCCGCGCTACGGTATCGGTTCTAGCGACTGCGAGTGCCGCCCATCGATTGTGCAACTGCACTACGAATTCCGTTTTTGTAGGCTATATAGCCTACATGTGACCGGCATACTCGGGTTCTATGGTGCACCGATCATGATTCCCGCCGACGAATCCTCTTGCCGGCGTCGCGAATGTTGGGATATCCAACTTGCGATTAGGGGAGTATTGGGACATAATTGTATTGGTTTCCGGCTTCGTGGAAATGCCTCGTGAATCGAGACGCCTCTGCACGCTTCGGTCCCGTGCCCAGGCGAGAGGATACCACCACCATTCTAGGGGTTGGTGCACCGAATCGCTCGGTGCGAGAGGGGAGCGAAGAACTCTTGTTGCATCACGCGGATGGGGATCAACAGGGTCGCGCGGTTCTACGCATTGATTGGCCGGCTTCTGCTTTCGCGGCTTGTATACCGTCGAGAACACCGGCGTGTAAAACGTTACTTCTATCGACGGCCGGGCGACGGGTCGGATTACCGGAAATTCGGGCACCCCCGATCGAGTTTCGAATAGGCATGAAGTCGGTACGTGCGAGCAAGTCGCCATGCAGGTGCCGGAGTAAACGATCCATCTCTTGGCTCTCGCATGAGTTCTTCAAACGCATCAACACAAAAGTGACATTAGTAGGAGATAATTGATATGACTTTTGCAAATTCGACACGAAGCGCCTTTCGTTTTTCGCCGGTCTTATTGGGCGGTTTGGCGGTCCTGATGCTCTCTACGGTCCACACGTACGCCGCGTGCGGGCCTGCACAATGCGAGACGGACGGCGTTTGTTGCCTAAACTGTTTACCGGAATACGCGTGCGTGCACACGGGGGTATCGCAGGGTCCCGGATCTCAGTGTTTCGGGGAGGAAGCGTGCTGTATGCCCGACGGCTCGTGCCAGGCCGGCGTGGACGGTACCTGTTGTGACGAAGAAGGCGGCACGTCGGGTGGGCCGGGAACTTCCTGCAGTGCCACCGAAGCGTGCTGCGAAGAAAACGGTTGTTCCGACCTGGATCCTGCATGCTGTGACGGAGTTCCAGCAGGTCCTGGAACGAGTTGTGCGAGTTTTGACTGCACTGTTCCTTACGGATGCTGCAACCCCAACCATGCCGATCCAGGCGATTTCGAGTGCCCGAATCACACCATCTATACCTGTGTGATGACCGATGAGGGAGACCCCATGCCAGGCGTGTCTTGTGATCCTCCCGTTGACCGCGATGGGGATGAGGTACACGACCTTTGTGATCCGTGTCCAGATGCGGCCACGGACGATGCGGATAACGACGGGATTTGTGATGATATCGACAACTGCAACACGACCGATCCGAACCACTTTTGCTTCGGCGTGGGTTGCGCGAACCCCGGACAGGAGGACTGCGACGGTGACGGAATTGGCGACATCTGCGACGACGACATCGATGAGGACGGGATCCTGAACGACGACGACGTGTGCGACTACACGCCGTCGACGTTGACCGTGGAGATCTCCGGAGTGTTTATAGGCACCGTCCGCGCGGACCTCGACGGCGATTGCGATGTCGACGATGCGGATTCGGATCTGCTCACCGCCCTCTTCGGCGATAGCACTTGTGATCCTTTCAACGGCGTTTCTTCGGAGGATGTACTCTGCCCACCGATCACCTGCCCCGAGTGCGACTCGTGCTGCATGTTCCAGAGATAGGTAAATGCAGGCCGGAAACCCCGGGCGCGGCGCCGTACTGCGACGGCGTCGCCGCCCGGGCGGCGGCAGGATTCGGAGCCTGATAGTAAATAGCGCGTCTCTCGCACAACCTGCTTCGCGGCATTTCCTCGACCCCTGCTTCGCCTGAAGCGTCTCTTGCATTTGGCAGTTCTCGTCGTAATCGAGAGGATCGTTTCGATATGACCCTATTGAGTTTCGGCAATTGGGCATTCCCAAAAGAAAAGGGTTGTATCGCCGCCGGGCGCGCGATATACTTCCGAATAATCAGTTTCAAAGCGTAATTTTTTTGACACGCTGTCAGGAGCCAAATTATGCGCACTGCACTTTCGGTAGTTACTGTTCTGGTGACGATTGCGTCGTACAGCGAAGCAGGCAACACGGTTTACGTCGATGCGGATGCGACGGGTCCCTTACATGACGGAGCGAGTTGGTGTTCGGCCTACCTGGACCTCCAGCAGGCGCTCGCCGTCGCGGGTGCGGGCACGGAGATCCGGGTCGCCCAGGGCGTGTATCGACCGGCGCCGGCGGGCGGTAGTCGAGTGGCTGCCTTCGCGGTGCCCAGCGAC